>JAIOTF010000404.1 GCA_021107195.1 Anaerolineaceae bacterium
GGCGAGACGGATGCCATTTTACAGAAACCCGGAAAACTCACCGAAGAGGTGTGGCAAACCATGAGCCACCATCCGGTGTATGCTTATGAATGGCTTTCTTCAATCGAATACCTGCAACCTGCTATGGATATCCCTCACTACCATCACGAAAGATGCGACGGCACAGGCAACACCCACGGTTTGAAAGGAAAGCAAATCCCCATTAATGACCGAATGTTTGGCATTGTGGATGTCTGGGATGCGCTGCGCTCAGACCGTCCTTACCGAAAGGCGTGGCCCAAAGAAAAGACACTGGCCTATATTCAGGAGCAATCCGGCAAACACTTTGACCCGCAAGTGGTAGAAACTTTTCTGGAGGTTATCCACTCGCGGTAAAAAAGGGGACTCGTCTTTCTCTTATCCACAACTCAGGTTAAGTAGAATCCGGCTGCCCCGGTTCGTCCCGCTCTTTTTCTTGCTGCATGATATGGTGGTACGCCTCAATCCAATCTGCCAGACGCGCCTGATCGTCCAAAATCTCGGCCTGCCGGCGATTATAATCCCGCTTGGCCAGACGCTTGAAAATCTCCTGCTGCACTTCAGATGGATTGAACACATAATCAAATGTCAGCTCAGTTTCCCCCACTCGAATGGTGACGGTGCCATAATTCAGGATCAACCCTGCCAACCCCACCCGGGTGAACTCAATGCTCTGCACGTTGCGGATGGGGGCAGCACGCTTTTCCTCCCGCCCCAGGGGCCTTTTATTCACATCCACCAGGTTCTCATCAGAGATGATATAGGCATCGTTGCGCCAATCCATATATTCATACAACCACCAGGCACCAATAACCAGCCCGGCCACCAGCGCAAATTCCAAAACCAGCACAGGATTGACCCCGCCCAAATAGCCCAAAAATCCCAGGATCACCAAAATCAATATCGCTGTCAAAAACAGGGCGGGCATCCAGGTACGCTTCAGCAGTCGCACCCAATGGGTACGATAGATGATCGTTCCAGACTCATCACGCCGCAACTTGAAAATGTTCGCAAAAAAGTTTTGCAGCTTGCCAGGTTCAATGATGCTTCTGATCGGCAGGTCTTCCTCAACAGGAACTTCATCCGGTTCCATGCCCAATCGTTCGCGGATGATCGCTTCCACCTGGGTCAATTTCTCGGCACGCACATACCCGGCTTTGGCCCGAAACCATTCACCCTCCAGCAAGGCCATTACAAATTCCGGGTGTGGGATATCAGGCAGAATGATCGTCCCTGTGAACGTACGCACAACCACATCGCCATATCCTAACAGGCGGCCCAACTGCGAGGTGTCGGTGCTGACAGCCAGGATCGCATCCAGCGGGGCTTCCTGGCGGCTGTCATAGATCATGATCACCTTTTCCTGATAAACCACCCGCCTGTCAGTGATGATCGAATAATCATTGCCCCACTCCATAAAATTGTAGATTCCCCAAATGATATAGCCAACCGCCGTCAAACCGGTAACAAAGAACGATAAATTTCCGCCCATCCTTGAATAGAACATCCCCAATATCACCGCAAACGCAATCAGCCCACTTACAACCATAGGAATGAAACGCAGTATTAAAAATGCCGGGTGGCGGCGCGCCAGATAGTACACCGCTTCGTCTGCATCCCGCCATTCCAGGGGCACACGCAGCATGGCATGATAACTATCATAAAGGATATCCAATCCCCCTTCAAGCAGGCTGATCTCCTCTTCCAGGGTGACCAGATCAGTTTTGCTCAACTTCAAGAGCACCGCACCGGTGATCGTCTTGCCGGAAGTTGTGTACCGGCCATGCTCATCCAGCATATCAAAGCCAAGAATATCACCGGTTTTCAGGATCGCCAGAAGTTCGTCTTTTTCCTCTTCCTCGTTATACCGCGTCAAACTGACGCGGCCTCTTAAGATGATGAAGAGCTGATCGGCGGTCTCTTCTTCTTTGAAAATGAATAAATTTTTTTCCAGTTCAACCCTTTGCAGACGAGCAGTGACAAGCTCCATCTGCTCGTCCTTTAACAGGCGAAAAGGAAAAATTGATTGCAATACTTCGTTGATCTGCTCTTGTTCAGAAGGCATAAGTTAAGTATATCCCATTCAAATCTTCTGTGCATACTTATCAAAACGAACGCTGCATATACTCAGTGCAAGATGTATGCTAATCAGCAAGTTCAGCAGCCAGACCTAACGGCTATACGAAATGTTTACCAAAAAAGAAACGGCAAGCTTTCGCCTGCCGCAGCTTCTTCATCTTTAAAAGCCTCGCTCTTATTCTGGCTCTTCGTCTTTTTTCTTTGCCTTGCGAGCCTTCTTATGAAAGACCAATTGATCATCTTTCATATCCACAAAAACGGTGTCGCCATCCTTAAATTTACCGGAGAGGATATCTACCGACAAAGGGCTTTCCAGAAATTTCTGTATTGCCCGGCGCAATGGCCGCGCCCCAAAATCAGAGTCATACCCCACCTTAGCCAGCCATCCGCGTGCTGCTTCGGTCAATTCCACTTGCAATCCATGCTCAAGCAGCCGTTCTCGCACTTCACCCATTTGCAGATCAACGATCTCATGCATTTGCTCCAGACTGAGCGGCGAAAAAATGATCGTCTCATCAATCCGGTTCAGGAATTCGAGTCGGAAAGTATCTTTGAGCGCCTTCTCGATCTTCTTTTGCGCTTCACGATCTTCCTCGCTTGCATCCTCGGATTGCAGGAAGCCCAGCGTCCCGCCTTTACGCACAAACTCAGTGCCCAGGTTGCTGGTCATGATCAACACCGTATTACGGAAATCGACCACCCGTCCCTGACCATCCGTCAATCGCCCGTCGTCCAGAATTTGCAGCAGCGAATTCCATACTTCAGGGTGGGCTTTCTCAATCTCGTCAAACAACACCACTCGATAAGGCCGACGCCGCACCGCTTCGGTAAGCTGGCCGCCCTCTTCATATCCAACATATCCAGGAGGCGCACCAAACATGCGAGAGACGGCATGCTGCTCACGGTATTCGCTCATATCCAATCGCACAAGTGCATCCTGATCGCCAAACATGAATTCAGCAAGAGCTTTCGCCAGCTCCGTTTTTCCCACACCAGACGGTCCAATAAAAATGAACGAGCCGATCGGCCGTCGCGGGTCTTTCAAGCCAGAGCGCGCCCGCCGGATAGCATCGGCGATCGCGTGGATCGCCTCCTCCTGTCCGATGATCTGCTCATGTAATTTATCTTCCATCTTTAACAAACGCTCAGCTTCGGTTTCCATCATCTGGGCAACCGGGATACCTGTCCACTGCGCCACAACCTGCGCAATATCATCCACATCCACAACCTCATCCAGTTTGTGCTCGTCTTCCCATTGGTCCCGCAGTTTGTGGAATTCCTCTTTCAACTGGGTACGTTCGGTCTTCATCAAAGCCGCCCGTTCGTAGTCTCGCTCAACGCCGGCCAGTTCTTCTTCAGCTACCAGGCGCTCAATCTCTGTTTTCATCTCCTTCAAGTCTGCCGGTAGAGAATACAATGCTACGCGTAATTTAGCCGCAGCTTCATCCATCAAATCAATCGCCTTATCGGGCAGCCGCCGCTCGGTAACGTATTGCGCAGAAAGGCGTGCAGCGGAAACCAGCGCCTGGTCCGAGAAACGCACTTTATGGTGTGCTTCATAACGATCCCGCAAGCCTTTCAGCATCTCAATCGTGTCTTCCACCGTAGGCTCTTCCACATACACCGGAGCAAATCGCCGTTCCAATGCCGCATCTTTTTCAATATGCTTGTGATATTCGTCCAGCGTGGTTGCCCCAACGCACTGCAGCTCGCCCCGTGCCAGTGCCGGTTTGAGCATATTCGAGGCATCCAACGCACCCTGTGCTGCACCAGCACCCACAACGGTATGCAGCTCATCAATGAAGAGAATGATCTCCCCATCCGATTTTTGCACTTCCTCCAGAGCTGCCTTTAATCGTTCTTCAAATTCGCCGCGGAAGCGGGATCCGGCGATCATCGCCCCCAGGTCCAATGAAACCACCCGCCGGCCCATTAAGATTTCCGGCACATCATTATTGGAGATCTTCTGGGCCAAGCCTTCCAAAATGGCTGTCTTGCCAACACCAGCTTCACCGATCAATACCGGGTTGTTCTTCTTGCGGCGAGACAACACCTGGATCACCCGCAGGATTTCAGCATCACGGCCAATCACGGGATCAAGCTTGCCCTCCCTGGCCTGCTGGGTCAAATCGCGCGAATACTTGGATAGTGTCTTGTAACGCTTTTCTGCTTGCGGGTCTGTAACCCGCTGTCCGCCGCGCAGGTCCCGGATAGCATCAAACACACGATCGCGGGTTAGTCCCGCCCCTTCCAGCAGCCTGGCAGAAGGTGTATTGCGTTCAGCCAGAATTGCCAGGAACATGTGTTCTGTCGAAATATATTCATCGTTGAGCTTACTGGCTTCCTGGTTAGCAAGATCCATCACCCGTTTAACCCGCGGTGTAATGAATATCTGTCCCGCTCCGCCGCCAAAGATACTGGCCTTCGGGCTGGTTTTCAGAATATAATCCAGTCGTTCTGCCAACATCTCAGAATCCACATTGAGCATTTCCAGAATTTGCGGCACTGCTCCCTGTGGCTGTTCGATCAAAGCCAACAAAATATGCTCGGTATCGATCTGGTTGTGACCATACCGTTGAATGATCTCAGCAGCTCTTTGAGCTGCCTCCTGAGCACGCTCAGTAAATCGATCAAAACGCATCATAAGGTTTATCCTATCCTGATTTCACTTCCATCTGATCGCACGCGTGTGCGATCAGACTGGTTATATTTCATCATTTTCATCTTACTTTAAAATTATAGCATCCGAGTTAATGAATCATTCCATATCCATATTAGAAACTTATCAGAGTTTTATCGTTAAAAATCCACAATGGCTGCACCTTAATCATCCGCTTTTTCGTTCCTTCGGATTATGGGCAGCACTTCCCGAACCACGTCTGCCTCAGATCGCACTTCTTTGATCCCTTTGACCAATAACCAGCGCTCTATATGCTCAACACTTTCACCCGGGGCAACGTTAACAAGCGGGCTCAGGGTTTCCAACTCCAGAATTTCATCATTAGTGAAAGCCTCTGCATTCACGCCCAAGTCAGGATAATGCTTTTCTTCCACCGGCGGGAAATATTTGACAAACAAATGTCCCTGCCTGGCGTAAGCCATCCAGCCATCCTTGCCCGCAAACCCGAACTTCTGGGGCGCAGCCTGCTGCGGGTCTTGCTGCAGCAAGATGTATTGTTTGCCCCATGTCCAGCGCGGGTCACTCATATCGGTATACGCCCAGATCGCCAACCGGCTGGAAGGCAACAATTGTTCCGAATGCGAACCACGCGGCGGCAGTGGAAAAATACCCACACCACCCCGCGCCATTTGGGTCAAGCCCCACAGCGCCAACGACACCGGCCATAAGCCGCAATTATACATACGGTGAACGATCATTACTTCATTCACCTTAGAAGCCAGTGTAACATCCATCTCTTTCTGGATAAATGTTGTTTCTTCCATTGGCTGTGTTAACCGCACCCCGCCACCATCCAGTTCTTGCACTGTCAGCGGATCGTTATCCGGCACATAGGTGCGCGCCATATCTTCTGGCGCATGCCACAAACGATGCCCGCCATACATGCGGTGCACACTGCCGCCAGTTTTCCCCAAATCGTCCGGGAATTCAACAAATTCATTCTCTGCACCAATAAAACCAAAGCGCATAATGCGCGGGCCAACGTCCGCTGTGGCGATCAGCTCTACTTCCCCATTGGACAAACGCACGCAATTCTGCCATCCTTGATAAGGTATTCGATCCACACTCGCCTCGCAAACAGTTAAAGATAATAAAAATTACAGGTTCAAATCACTGCTGCAATCTCAATGCCAACTCATTATTAGTATTATAGATGGGAAACCCAAAACGGGGTTAATTCTATGAAAAATGACAGAAATCCCCTCCCTTCTAAACTTTTTTAGTACAATCATCTTAACCGCAGCAAATGAACTTATCATCAATCTCTGCGGCTTAAAACACTACACCTGAATAAAACAAACCGGGTAAAATAGAGATTGTGGCAGATACTTCAAACGCAAGCCCTTCCCATATTCGCCGCCTGGACGTGCGGCGCGACCTTCTGGAAGCAGCCGATCTGATTGAGATGTGTTTTGGCAATCAGATGGATCCGGACGGTCATACATATCTACGCAATATTCGCAAGGCTGCCCGAAACAACAACCATTTGCGTTGGCTGCCAGGCCCAAATGAACAAGCCACCTATCCTTTGTTTGGATATGTCTGGGAAGAAAACCTCAAGATCATTGGCAACATCAGCCTCATCCCCCTCATGCATAAGGGAACCTGGCGCTACCTGATTGCCAACGTCGCTGTTCACCCGGACTACCGGGGACGAGGCATTGGTCATCAACTCACGCTGCGTGCGTTACGTCACATTCAAGCCCAAAAGGTCAGACTGGCCTGCTTGCAAGTGCGGGAAATCGCCCCGGCCGCCTATCACCTTTATCTTTCACACGGCTTTCAGGAATGCGCACGCCGCACCACCTGGGTTCTGGATCCCTCTCAAATCCATCTTCCATCCATGAATAGCATTATAAAAATCCGGGCCCGCCAAACGCATGACTGGCCATTGCAATCCAAATGGTTGAAAGATATCTATCCAACAAAAGTGAACTGGAACTTGCTCTATAACACTCGGCGATTAGCCCCCAATCTTTGGCAGCGGGTTTTCAATCTGGCTAATGGCAAGCAAGTGCGCCATTGGGCAGCATGCAGCGGCAACAAACTGATCGCTACCATCTCCTGGGAACCCACAAGGCTATTTGCAGACAATCTCTGGCTGGCAACAGACCTTGCGCAGGTTGACCTCACAGCAATTTCCGCCCTGCTCTATACGGCACGCAAAGAATTGAACCATTCCCGTCCTCTTGTGATCAATTTCCCGGCCGGGGCAGCAATTGATGCCTTTGAAAATACTGGCTGTCGCCTGCAAAACACCCTGATCTGGATGGAAAAACGTTTCTAGAACGCGACTGCAAAGCCCGATTTGCGTAAATAATGATAGAAGCATTCATTTGTTAAACCTTCGAAAGGAAAGATCGTGAAGAAATTTATTCTTAATCTGCTCGTCAATGGGATTGCATTATATGCCGCCGTAGCCCTGGTTAGTGGCATCGTTCCCCAAAACTCCAATTGGTTTTCATTTCTCTGGCTGGCTTTGATCTTTGGCTTGATCAACGCTATCCTCAAACCTATTCTGCATGTTGTGGGCTGTCCATTTATTATCCTCACCCTGGGATTAGGTGCATTGCTGATCAACTCTTTTCTCTTCTACCTTGCCGGACAGATCGGCACCCGTTTTGGTGTCGGTTTCACCGTAGCCGGTTTTTGGCCCGCTTTTTTTGGCGCGCTGGTTGTGAGCATCGTCAGTTTCATCCTGAACATCTTTATCAAAGATGACGACAAGCATAAACGAGACTGATCTCCTCCCGCTGATAAAAAAAGCCCTTGCCTGAAATTGGCAAGGGCTTTTTTTCTGTATATTTTTAGGGCAAGGTGAAACGCAGCAAGCGATTGTTGACCGCATCGCTGGCCCAAACCCGGCCATCGGGCGCAACAGCGACCCCTGCTGCCAATCCAAAGCCATCCGTGCCGGCACTGTAGGTGCCCCAGGAACGGAGATACTGGCCATCATTGGTGAATTGGATCAAACGATAAGACTCAGGGTCTGTCACAAAGACATCGCCATTAGGACTGATCGCAATATACGGTTTGTTCTCCAGCGATTGCCCATACCAACCTACAACATCAAAACTCATCATCGAGCGGAAGATCAAACGGTCTTCAATCGTGGGATCAGGCGCAAAGATCTGCACCCGCTGATTCCAGGTATCCGCAACATAAACTTTCCCGTCAGCATCAACGGCAATGCCCACTGGTTCATCAAAGAAGCCAAGCTCAAAGCCAACGCTGCCAAACGAAGAAAGATGCTTGCCGTCTGCGTCAAAGACCACGACCCGCTTGTTACCGGTATCGGTCACATACACACGACCTTCACCATCCACCGCCACATCACGCGGTCCCCAGAAGGCGTATTCATTCTCTGCCTGACCAAACTCTCCCCAGGCAGTCACAAACTTACCCTCTTTGGTAAATTTCTGAACCCTATGGTTCCAGGTGTCCGCCACATAAATCGAATCGTCCGGTCCTACAGCCACACCCCAGGGTTCGTTGAAGGTGCCGCCGGGGGCATCGCCGCTCGCCCGGTCAGCAAAGCTGCCCCAACTGTGTAACAAGGTGCCATCCTGGGCATAGTGCTGGATGCGGTGATTTCGTGAGTCTGCCACATACATTGAGCCGTCTGAAGCGATTGCCATACCGCGCGGCGCCTGCAGTGCATTTGGATTGCCCGCCGCGTCTTCAATCGTGAAATCAGGCAGCAGGCTGATGTACCCTTCTTCATAAGGGTCAGCTTCCAATTCAAGCCCCGCAACCGGTGCCGCACCATAATCCCATATCTGTGATACCACATCCTTGCGAATAAAGAATTTCATCTTGCTGCTCGGCTGCCACGTTTCCAGGGTCAGATCAGATCTATCCTTGACCTGGGCATACAGCGTATAATCCCGATCCATCCAGATATCAAAAACAGCTTCCCGCAGGGTGGCGTCTGTAAAGAGCGCTTTGACTCGATCCCAGGTTAAATCGAAATAATCCTGGTTCGGCCACCACAGGCGCATGTAATCAAATTCCAGGTAATTATTCTTTACGATCGGTTCCAGTTTTGAATACGTCGATTCACCGGCAACGATCAATGGATATTCCTGCAAATCGCGTGTCGGGTTCTCCTGATACCAGCGGTGATTGGGATAGTTACGGAAATACCACCAATACGGGTACAAAGCATCATTATCATAAGCAACCTGAATATCGAGACCGCCGGTTGTCCTGCGTGAAATCTCTTCAACCTGCTCCAGAACTTGCTTGGGACCGCTGGCTGCGTGAGCATAGACCAGGTACTCTTTCGCATTGTCATAATTGATGAAAGCCGCCCGGTAAGCAGTCCGCACGGTCAGACCTGCAAGAAGCACAAAGAACACCAGGGCAGCAAAACTGCTTCCCAAAGCAAAGGTTCTGGTCTGGATCATCACGTAAATGAACTGCGCCAACGAGAGCAAGACGGCCAGGCTGGCGAAAACAAGCGCCAGCGAATCAACAAAAACAGCACCCAGGATCAGGCACAGCAAGAGCACTGCATAAGCCACAACTTCCACCCGATGGATGCGGCTGCCGTCACCTTCTTTCAGCACAAGATAAACGATCCCGACGCCGCTTGCCAGAAAGCCAATCAATGACAAGAGGAAATTAGCCGTATACTCCAGTTCCACCTGGGTACTTCCCTGGAATGGGGCCTGCGTACCCAGCATACTGCCAACCGCCGTCAGGAAACTGACCACCATCACAGGCAGCAAACCCAAAGCGATCAACCCGCGCGGGTTGGCAATCTTCTTCCAGGGAGTGGTATCCACAAGATATCCCAGTCCCCAGGCAGCGGTCAGCAGCAGGGGCAGGGCAATATGGACAGTCAGCCAGGGCATTCGTTCACCAGCAAAACTATATGCAATCAAACTCATCACAGACCAGAACACCAATAATGCCAAAGTTGGCACTTTGTGCGCCGCTGCTTCCCCTTCCGCAGCCGGAACACCATCTGCTGCCGCTTCACTGGCCGGGGAAATACCGGGAAAAGTGCCAAATTTCTTGAAGCGAATGCCAAAATACACCGCCAGCAAGGTGCCAGCGGCTGCCAGATATTCATAAACAGGGATCTGAATCAGTGCATAGTAATACAAAGGCTGGCTACCCCGCTCCACAGATTGCTGAGAAAGCCAATACCCCAAAGAACCCACCAGGCCGGTGAAAAAGCCCATGCCATGCATAAAGAAACTGGTATAGAAAACTGTGAAAATGCCGTAGAAAAGGGCAAAGTTTTGCAGCCAAAGTTTCGGCTTCCACCAGAGGCCGATCGCTGCCGCAATCGCTGTGAAAAGCACAATGAAAATACTGGTCTTCAGCATCCCGTTGGCAGAATAGTCCAGCGGATTCCAGCCTAGCATCTTCACCGGGAATGCGGCCAGCAGCGGCAGCACCATCGTCCCCAGCAGGATTAACAGATCAAAGGAACGCTGCTGTCGGATTTTTTCCCAGCCCAGCCCGCGCACCAGGATGAACAACGAAATGACCACTGCAATAAAAGCAAGGCCCAAACACCCGATCGCCACCATCTCAGCCCAACTGGAGGAAGAAGCGACTTCTACCGGCTGCATTGAAGTCTCCGCAGGAATCACTTCCGGCAGGGAAGCATGCCAGGCTGCAAACCCCAACGCCAGACCTGCCAAAAGCAGCGTCATCACCATCAGGAACAGGAATCGATCCCGCATGGCTGAATCCTTCCATCCTGTTTTTGCCAGCCCTTCCAGCAAAAGCACAAATAAAAAGATCAACAACAGAGCTGTATAGATGTACGCGGTTTCTTTCGAGGTGAAATGCAGTGTGGTTGCAGCAGTAAGCAGGAAGAGAGAGAATTTATCTCCTTTATCCAGATAGCGCAGCACTGCATATAAGGTAAGCACCGCCAATAATTCAAGGATGCCTTCATTTCGGGTATAGCGCCCATAGAACAGCATGAACGGCGAAATTAAAAACAGCAATCCACCGATCAACGCCCCCGCCCGTCCCAGATAACGCCGGTAAGCAAACAGAGCGAACGCTACCGCCGCGATGCTGCACACAGCAGACGGAATGCGCGCGGTGAAATCATTATCGCCAAACATGAAATACGAGAAGGCGATCATGTGAAACTGCAAGGGGCCGTGGGTCACAGGATCGTGACGATACCCGTTTCCCCGGAAGAATTCCCAGGAAGGCACGACATGATTGACCTCATCATGACTCATCACCCGCAGGTCCAGCTGGTAAAAACGGCTGACAACAGCCAGCACCAACAGGAGCAAGGCCAGCAAGGTCTCCACATTCCAGCGGGGAAGCAGGGATGCAAGCGGGCGGTCAAGCCATGTCGTGGAATTTTCTTGTTCTGGATTCATAGCTTATGAACTCACTTTATTTATTGGAATGATCGGGTGGATACTATTCCACCTTGAAAGAGAGGTAAACTTCAGCAAGGAAAGCACCGGCGGGGTTATAGAAAAACCAGGTGGTCTTGTATGACCCCGGCTCTGTCGGTGCAGTTGCCAACACAATGAATTCACATTTTTCGCCGGGCGGCACCGTGAGCTTGTTCCCGCCGTCAGGATCATTGGAAACAGATGTCGTAGCTGAAATCTGTGTGCCTCCTGAAAAGACCAGTTTATAATCCTGGGTCCAGGTGGTGGAACCTACATTCTGCAAACCAAAAGCCATTTGAAAAACTTCACCGGGCGAAAAGACCCTGCCATCCGCCGGGGACTGATACGCATATGTCGCCTTATCACCGCCGCCAAAGATCTGAGTGGATGTGGGAAAAGGTGTGAAGGTTCCCTGCTGAGCCAATGGAGTGAACGTAGGCACTACCGCCGATGTTGATGTGGCTGTTGGTGCATCAGGCGTTGCACTCGCTTCTGGCGTCGGTGAAGCCGGCGGTACAGCGGACAAAGTCAATGCCATCTGCGCCGAAACCGTTTCAGCCGCCTGAGTATAAACGAGATTAGGATCTTCTTTAGGTGCAGCAGGACTGCACGCAGCTAAAATGACGATAGCCAGCAAGAAGAGCAGAACCAAAGAGAATTTGAATTTCCTCGATATTATTTTACTCACAATTTGCCTCCAATCACAAGTTTTGAGACCAACTTATTATACCCTAGACACCAATGCGCGGCACGCGTCCGCTGATGGTGAAGGTTACATCCGCAAAAGAAATTCTCCAGCGTTTCGAGAACTCTTCAATCCAAATCGTTTATCTTTCATCAGCAATTTCTGACATTCCTGTCCAGGCAAGACAATTGTCAACAGTTTCATTTGCAAGCCTTGCCAACATGATGTAAACTGGACAAAACCCGTCTTTGTTCAGGAGGAAGACATGGAAACAAAAGCAGGCGCCCAAATCAGCAAGAAAGCTTTCTTGCAATCTGTCCTCATCCTTGCGTTGTTGATGCTCATTGCAGGCATTCTAACGCGAACCATTCCTGCTGGTCAATATCAAAGAACAATTGTAGATGGCCGCGAAATCATCGACCCGGCAAGCTTTCTTTCGATAGAACGCCCGAATTACCCTGTCTGGCGCTGGCTGACCGCTCCTTTCGAAGTACTGGCCGGCCCCGATGGCCTCATTCTGATCACCATCATCGTGTTCATTATGCTGGTTGGCGCATCGTTTGCCGTGTTGGAAAAAAGCGGCATTCTCAATGCTGCTCTGTCTGGGATTGTCAACAAATTTGGTGGCAGAAAATACGTCCTCCTGCTGATCATCTCTCTCTTCTTCATGTTAATGGGAGCTTTCTTTGGCATCTTTGAAGAGATCGTCCCTCTGGTGCCGCTGATGATCGCCCTCGCCTATTACCTGGGCTGGGACGCCTTGATTGGTCTGGGGATGAGCATCCTGGCCACCAATATGGGTTTCTCGGCCGCCCTGACCAATCCCTTCACGATTGGTGTCGCCCAAAAATTGGCGGGGTTACCGCTCTTCTCTGGCTTTGCTTTCCGCATTCCCATATTCCTCGCCATCTATGCCGTTCTGGCTTATTTTCTCGTTAGCTATGCCAAACGCATTGACCGTAAGCCTGAATCTTCCCTGGTCTACGACAGCGACCAGGCCGAACGAGCCAAATACAAGCAGCTTGATCTCTCCAGCATGCAGGAGGATCAAAAAAAACTGACTGGTGCTACCATCTGGTTTCTTTGTTTTGTGGTCCTGATCATCCTTGCCCTGATCGGAAGTTCCTTCATCCCCTTCTTGTCTGATTATGCCCTGCCCCTGGTTGGCGTCTTCTTCTTCCTCGGTGGGCTTGGTGCCGGCATTCTGGCTGGCATCCGCGGCAAAGCCCTGGGAAAAGCCCTGCTGGAAGGAGTAGCCGGCGTGGCCCCTGCTGCACCGCTGATCATGATGGCCGGCAGCATCAAATATATCGTTACCACAGGCGGGGTGATGGATACTATTCTCCACGGAGCATCACAGCCGCTTTCCACGGCCAGCCCAATGTTTGCTGTGGTCATTATTTACTTGCTGGCGCTCTTCATTGAGATTTTCATCGGCTCTGCCGGGGCAAAGGCTGTGTTGATGATGCCCATCCTCTTGCCTCTTGCCTCTTGCCGATCTGGTCGGTGTTAACCGCCAGGTCACAGTTCTGGCCTACTGCTTCGGCGATGGTTTTTCCAACATGGCTTACCCCACCAATCCGGTGTTGTTGATCTCCCTGGGATTGGCAGCCGTCAGTTATGGCAAATGGATGAAATGGACACTCAAGCTGTGGCTGATGGTCATCCCCATTTCCATCTTCTTCCTCTGGTTGAGTGTCACCATTGGATACGGCCCCTTCTAACCCTGATGAAGCTCAAATGAATGAATCCATGACCACCCTGGTCTTTGACGGCGGCAACACCCTCATTGCTGATGATTCCCGGTTCACAGGCAGCATGGCCGATTGGCCCGAAATCACCGCCACAGAAGGAGTGCATCAAGCCCTGGAAAAACTCGCTAAACAATATCGGCTGGTGATCGCCACCAACGCGGCGGACTCTACTATGCAGAAAATACAGGAAGCCAACCGGCAGGTGGGTCTGAATGGCTATTTTGACCGCATCTTCAC
Source organism: Anaerolineaceae bacterium (assembly GCA_021107195.1). GTDB lineage: Bacteria > Chloroflexota > Anaerolineae > Anaerolineales > Anaerolineaceae > SMBSF63. The sequence goes on from JAIOTF010000404.1 coordinate 13,840, forward strand.
AGCCCGTGACCTGCCCGCTTTGAACTATTTCAAAGCTATCGAAGCTGATTTGGAAACAACCCCTTCGGAAATGGTGATGGTCGGTGACAGCTATCAAAACGACATCCTTGGTGCCTGCAATGCAGGCTGGCGAGCCGTTTGGTACAACCCCCGGCACCTGGCCTGTGCCAGCCTGACTCCTCTGCACAGTGCAGAAATCAACCATATGTCACATCTTCCATCTGCCTTGGCAAACATGGAGTTGCCCACCGTTCCCCAATGCCTGCTCTGGCTGCGTCAACACGATGCCAGCTTCAATCTGATCCAGCATGTGCAGGCAGTTGCAGCCAGTGCGTATCAGACAGCCCTTTGGCTGCGCGCTGCCGGGCATGATATTGATCCTGTGCTCGCCCATCGCGGCGGCTTGCTGCATGACCTGGGCAAGATCAAATCGCTGCGGAACCAATCCGCCGGCCTTAACCATGGAGAATATGCAGCAAAACTTTTGACCGAATGGGGCTTTACTCAATTGGCCGAGATCGCCCGCCGGCACCTGCTCTTTTCTATCGCAAATCCTGACACTGCCCCCATCACACTTGAGCAAAAACTGGTCTATTTTTGCGACAAGATCGTTGAGGGTGCGCAAATCGTGCCCCTCGAAAAGCGCATGAACAAACTCCAGCAACGCTATGCGCACGATAAAGAAAAAATTCAGGCATGCCTCCCCGCCCTGCAAAAAATGCAGCAAGACCTGTGCAGTGCAATACACATGCCGCCACATGATTTGATCCCGCGTCTCGCAAAAACATTCCTAGAAAACTGATCTTCACAAAACAAACAAAAAACGGACAGCCGAGTGGCCGTCCGTTATACTTTTTCACAACGTCAAGATCAATCAGGGATATTGTAATAATTATAGATTGCCCTTGAAAGGTCTGCAACCAATTGATTGGCGGGGTCAAAGACCAACTGCCGTGACTGGTACATAAAAATGGTCAGGATATAGTTACCGCCAGGGGTATACACAATGGCTGCATCTGCCACGGAATGCAGCAGCCCATCCGATTCCTGGATCCAGCCGTGCTTGTGTCCGATTCTCGTCCCTTCCGGCAGACCAGCCCGTATCAACATGGGAATGTCATTCAACACCAGATAATCAATCATTTTCTGGCATTCGGTTTTCGAGATTTCTCCGGGCCATACCGCCGCAAAACTCCCTCCGCCATTTTCAGAGCATTGGTAAATATCGTTCAGGAGCGTGCCCATCTCGGCTGGCGTGGTCTGGTTGTAGACATCCGGATTGGTAGATATATCCGCGCGTTCATTGGCTGGGGTTGAAATCCGCACCAGCAGCGGTGCACCCGGATAGAAGTAACCGGCGAGAAATGTATTCTCTAACCCCAACGCCTGCAAATCATCCGTCAATTCCAATGGTCCCAGGTTGCCCCCCATCACCTGCTCCATTAAACGATCTGCCGGATCATTCTCAGACCGTTCGATCATCAATTTAACCATATCGGTGATGTAATCCGGTGTTGGTTCATCAAAACGCCGGAATGTCGAAACCACGATCGGAATCTTGATCGTGCTTGCAGCAGTAAATGCAACACCGGGAGTAATTTCCGTCCCCAATTGATATGCAAAATTAATCTCTTGCTCTGTTTGCAAATCCAGCAAATAGATCTCTGTCAAACCATCAAACCCGGAAAGATCCAGAGTCTGTTTGAGCAGCACTTCCAGATTTTGGAAAGAGGGACGCTGTGGAGAAACCCGGTTGAAGGTCAAGTTCACTACCCGGGCATTCGGGGACCGCAAAGCATCATCGATTAAGGTGACCGCTCTGTCAATATCCAGGGAAGTTCCCGGTATCCCGGGTTGAAAATCCACTGAGCCCGCAATCGGGACTGAAACCGAAGGAGGCCGGTCATACCGGGAGGCGATCTCACTGGACAGATATGAACGCAAGCGGTCTTCGGCTATAGAGGCACTCAAAGGTACCGGCTGTGGAGATGGCATCTGATTCCATAAATAATTCCAAAAAGCACTCCAGAATGGCTGATCGATGCGCTGCAAGTCAGCTGCGGCCAACATCAATTCCAGATCCAGCTCAAAACCAAGCACCTGCGGCTTGACCTGGATCACAGCATCACCATAATGTAATTCAACCGGAACGCCATAGGCCTGCACCAATCGTTCCGCTGCTGCTCCTTGGGTCAGCCCGCCCACTGGAACACCGGCTATACGCATACCGGGCGCGAACGAAGACCGCAGCCGGCTGTAACGCACCAACTGATAACCGGTAAAAGCGATCGCTAAAAAGATCAGAGCCAGCGCTACCCAGCGAAAAACAGACAATGCATTTCTAGATCTCAATCTTGCTCCTTACTGCTTTACTCCTGTCAGGAGTATTTTTATTCATCTCAATGATTTCCAAATTCTACCAGAAAATCAAATAAGCCTCAAAAACCAAATTTCTGCAAGGGCCGATTGATTTCCCCTTCTCTCCCCAAATTCCGGAGAAAGGATTGGAAAAGGTAATCAGCAAATCAAACCTGCCAGATCACATGCAGGCTATTTGACATTCAGCTATGCCGTGATTATACTTAGTTTCTCAACTGACAAATTTCAAAACAGTTTCCCTGCTGGCATATACGAACAATCTGTCTTGTTCGAAAATCTTGCAATAATGCAAACCCAAAGGGAATTTGGAGGAAAATTTTGAAAAAAGCAATCATTACCGGCATCACCGGCCAGGATGGATCCTATCTGGCAGAGCTTCTCTTGTCGCAGGGCTATGAAGTACATGGCTTGATCCGCCGGGCCAGCACGTTCAACACTCGTCGCATCGACCATATCTATCACGACCCCCACAAAGCCGAGGAAAAAGACCGTCTCTTCTTGCATTATGGTGATGTTACCGCTTCCGGCACATTATTGGACATCATTTATGACACCCAACCGGACGAAATCTATCATCTCGCTGCACAAAGTCATGTGCGCGTAAGTTTTGATATGCCGGAATACACTGGCGATGTTACCGGCCTGGGAACAACCCGCATTCTGGAAGCTCTTCACAAATTCAAGGCCAAGACCCGTTTCTACCAGGCCTCCTCCAGTGAGATGTTCGGCGCCGCAGCCCCGCCGCAGAGTGAAGCAACACCTTTCCACCCGCAAAGCCCGTATGCTGCCGCCAAACTGTATGCGTATTGGCTCACCCGCCAGTACCGCGAGGGTTATGACATCTTTGCCAGCAACGGCATTCTCTTCAACCACGAATCCCCCCGCCGTGGCGAAACCTTCGTCACCCGCAAGATCACGCGCGCACTGGCCAATATTCTGGCTGGCAATCAGCGCTACCTCTATCTCGGCAATCTCGATGCCAAACGAGACTGGGGATATGCGCCTGATTATGTGGCTGCCATGTGGAAAATGCTCCAGCATGATGAACCGCTGGATATTGTCATCGGCACTGGTGAAGCGCATTCTGTGCGGGAATTTCTGGATGAATCCTTTGGGTATGTCGATCTGGATTGGCATGATTACGTCAAAATTGACCCGCGCTACTTCCGCCCCAACGAAGTGGACTATCTCCTCGCTGATGCCACCCAGGCCCGCACAACCCTGGGTTGGGAACCGCGGGTATTCTTCAAAGACCTGGTAAAAGTCATGGTGGATGCAGACCTGGAATTAGCCGGAATGGAATCTCCCGGGCACGGCAAATCCATTTTGGAAAAACACCATGGCGCATGGCACCGCTGGGAACAGCAGGTTGTCAGTATGGACCAACCACAAGCGAATTTTGAAAACAACAATAAGTAATATTGCCAGGCCCACCGAAATGATCGGTGGGCTTTTTTAATACAAACCATGATGATGAAATCAAACACCTTTTCACTGACACAGCTGGCCCTTCTACTCGTTCTGTGCTGCTTTCTAACAGGCTGCCTTCCGGACATATACGATCAGGTCAGCAGCGACGTTGAGATCACCTACAAGGAAGAGACCTTCTCACCCCTGATGTGGCGTGTACCTGGCGGTGAAACCATCACCCTGCATGTCGATAATCAATCAAATCAGGAATGGTATTGGATCCTGATGGCAAGGCCCGTGACCCTGCCCTTTGACGAAGATGACAGGCAGAACACTCTGGCTGAATTCACAATCCCCGCGCACACCCAACAGGTGTTGGAATTTTCCGCACCGCAAGCCGCTGGTGAATATGATATCGTCTGTAATCTTGATCTTACTGAAGAAAATCCCGGTCCTGTTGGGACGCTGGTCGTCTATCGCATCCGTGAACTGACCACAACCCCGTATTAACTTTCCCCCATTGGCTTTTCCTGCATCTCAGCCTGACACTGTGGACAGATTCCAAAAATTTGCATCCAGTGGCCCTGCGTGGTAAAACCCGTATCATTCTCTACACCAGCAAAAAGATTCGTTAAATCAGCGCCTTCAAAATAAACATACTTGCCGCATTGCGTACACAGCAAGAGATGTTGATGCCCGCTGCAGGTAGGCACAAACGCCTGACAATCCTGCTCCCGGTGTACTCGCTGGATCAGCCCAAGTTCTTCCAGCTTTTCCATGGTGCGATACACTGTCACCAATCCCAACCGCGGATAGACCTGGCGGGCAAAGTCAAAAACCTCGGCCGGGCGCAGCACTCGCTGACTGTTTGCCACTACATTGACCACAGCCTTACGTGCATCGGTCAAGCGGTACCCATGGTCACGCAGTGCAAAAATCCATGCCTGGCTCTCTATACCTACACCCTCACTTCTGGTCAATTCAGCCCTCTCTTACTGCAAAAAATTCCACGGATTGACTTTTCCATAAAGATCACTGCGCAGCTCAAAATGCAAATGCGGCCCGCTGGAATTACCCGTAGTGCCCATAGCCCCAATCACATCACCCTGATAAACATAGGAGCCGCAAGCCACATTCAGCGAGTCCATATGGGCATACAAAGACTGCCAACCATTGCCATGATCGATAACCACGGTATTGCCATAGCCCCAATCATTCCAACCGGCATATACAACCACCCCTGAATCTGTCGCAAACAGCGCGTAGCCGATTGCACCAGCGATGTCAATACCGAAATGATTGGTCTCTGGCGAATAATCGTATCCGGAAAGATAGCGCTCCACCGACGGCCAGACAAAGGTGCCAGTTCCAACCGGACCTTCAATGATCTCACCGCAAAAGCCTGGACCAAATGTCTTGGCAACCGCCGGGTTGTCGCGCGTGATGCGCGGCGCACTCCAGGAAACAAACTCGCGCTGGCCGCCCGGGATCACCAGCCACGTTCCCGGCTCAATATTTGGATTACTTAAATCACCGATCGTATCTCGATTGAGATCATTCCCGGACCAATCCAGAACCTCATCCGTTGTTACCCCATAGAATTCGGCAACACCATTTAAGCCGTCTCCTGCGTGCCATTCATAATAAACACCATCAACAGGCAGAATATTCAGAACCTGTCCGGGCTGCAAACGGTGAACGTCATCAGCCAATATGTAATAATTACCCCATAATACCGTCTCTGGTTTAAGATTGAATTTCTTGGCGATCTCAAAGATTGAATCACCTTGCTGCACCTCGTATTGAGAAATCTCCAGGCGCGGCTTTGCCGGCAAGAGCGTATTCATCTTAACCAGACGAATCAGGCCATCACGATATGCCCCCCCATCCGGCATCTGAATTTCTGGCAACCCTGGTGGGGGTTCCGGGGTTGGAGCTGCCGCCGCCTGAACAGATTCCGCCATTGGCGGAGGAGAAAGCGTAACTTCCTCATCAAGATAGAAATGTCGCATGACCCACACCACAACCAATACCAGGAAGATTGACAGAAGGCTGGTTCCCAATCGCAGTGCTGTTTCCCCCAATCCTAACCGGACAAGGTTTTCCCAAATCTGCCGCCACTCGCGTTTAGGTCGTGGTGCGTCCACTGCTTCCACAACCAGCGATTCTTTTTCAGAATATGTTTCTTCGAAATTTTCAATTTGTTCTTCTAACATGCAGTTGACCTCTGTTTTGCATGATAACATAAGCCTCTTATGCGGTCAAATAACATCAAATGCGCAAATTCCAGCATTTAAAAACTACTATTTTCTGTCGTACAGTCTTTTTTATCAAACAGACATGAAAAATGGTTGCTCAAAATGTGAACGTTTGTTAAAAGATCATCTGCTGCAGCAGGTAGACCAGAGCTGAGATCAAACCGGTCGCGGGGATGGTTAACAACCATGCCATCGCAATATTTCCCATCACTCCCCAACGCACTTTACTCATCCGTTCCGCTGACCCTACGCCGACAATCGTAGAACTGACCACCTGGGTTGAACTGACCGGACCACCCAGCAAAGCCGCTCCAAGCAGCACCGAGGCTGCTCCCATTTGAGCGCAAAAACCATTCACAGGGCGAATCTTATAGAATTTTCCTCCCAAAGTACGGATCATCCCCCACCCACCGACAGCAGTTCCCAAAGCCATTGCACCTGCACTGATTGCAATCACCCACAGCGGCACCTCAAACGAAGGGAGCATACCCGCTGAAACCAGCCCCAGCGTAATAATGCCCATCGCCTTTTGGGCATCGTTGGTTCCCTGGCTCAAAGCCAAACCTATTCCAGTCAACACCTGAACATTCTTGAAAAACCAGTTGATGCGCATACTGGCATTATGCGCCAGAAGATAAACCAGCTTTGTGAACAAATAACCAACCAACAAGCCACCGATCGGCGAAACAAACAACGCTATCAATACGATCGCCAAGCCCGAAGGAATTACGTATGTCCAGCCAACACCCACAATAACTGTCCCTAGAATTCCGCCAACCAGAGCATGCGAAGAACTACTGGGAATACCTACCAACCAGGTAAAAATATTCCATACTATTGCCCCTGCCAAAGCTGCAATGATGACCGGCAATGTCATCACCTCAGGTGCAACCAGGCCTTGCCCGATCATCTTTGCAACCGCAACTCCAAACAGGAATGGTCCGATAAATTCAGCGATGGCAGTCATTGCCAATGCCATCCGCGGTGACATGGTCCGCGAAGAAATGATCGTTGCAACCACATTGCTTGCATCGTGAACACCATTCAGGAATCCAAAAATAACTGCCAGTGCGATTAAAATGTAAAGAGCTGTCATCTTTATCTTTACCCCCTGATTCAGGTCATCTTCATGATGATATCAGCCACAACATTCGCTGCCTGGTCTTCCATATCCGCTGCGTTGCTCAGGTGACGGTAAATTTCCCGCACTTTGAGGATCGTCATCACATCCTTGACATTTTTCGGGCCGCGGAACAGATCAGCTAATGCCTCTCGATATACAGCCTCAACCCTGTTTTCCAACGCCTTGGCCCGCTGCACATGGTTGGAAGCCGTGGAGGGATGCTTACTTTGCAAACGCTGTACTGCTAATTGCAATTCAATCGAAGCATCATAAAGCAAAGAAGCCATACGGCGCATGAAAACCGTCGGTTTGACCTTCAGGATTTCCATTTCATCCACCGTCGTATTGGCATAATCCAGAATATCATCAATTTCGCGGGACAGGCTGAAAATATCTTCGCGGTCAAATGGGGTGACAAAGGTTCGCATTAACTCTTCGATCAGAATGCGGCGCACCTCGTCCGCTTTTTTTTCGGTCACTGCAATCCGCTTTGCGACCACAGAGTCACGCTTCTTGAGGTACACTTTTAACAATTCCAACCCTTCTACAGTCAGGGTTGCTTGTTCCAACAGCAGTTGAATAAATTTATTCGGTTTGCGCTTAAAAAGATCACGAAGTTTTCCCATCTTTATGCCTCATCTGTCAAGTAAAAGTCTAAACACCACAGTTCCATTGCATGAATATGAGAGAGGAAGAAATTTTACCACACACACCATGCAAACATGTTTTCATACTATCTAATATCTGATTCAATACCTTCGCTAAAAAATGAGCAAAAAGGGTAACCTGCAGTAAAGTTGTAGTCCATTACAACCGAACTTTCCACAGGAAGCCCTTGATGAATATTTTAGCACTTTTACAATGCATACAACCTCATCTCTCGAAAACTGATCTGAGACATATGAGGCATGGTCGTTCAGGCGATGTTGACCACATTGAGTGCCTGGAGCCTTTGCCAATGTCAACCTGTTTTCCAGCAATCTGGAACTCTCTTATGAAACGATCATCGACTATTACAGTCTGCGTTTTCAGATCGAGTTCAATTTCAGGGATGCCAAACAATATTGGGGCTTGGAAGACTTCATGAACATCAAGGAAGTCCCTCTGACCAATGCTCTCAACCTGTCGCTGTTCATAGTTAACCTTGCCCAGGTCTTGCTACGCCAATTCCGTCAGACCCACCCGGATAGTGGAACTTTGGACTTGAAAGCCTACTTCCGAGCCGCAAAATACTTCGAAGAGACAATAAAAATGCTTCCGCAAAAACCGGACACTATTTTATTGGAACAGATATTTGACCAAGTAGCCTCTTTAGGTTGCATTCATGCTGTTAAGGTTCGCTCTTCATCGCTGTAATTGGTGAAGGTACTGATCAATCTTCAACATATTTCTGTTTTTGTTATCATGCTACCGGATTATCGGATATTATCCTCAAGCGAAAGTCCTGATTATTTATTTATACTACCGGTTTCCAGCCAAGCATCTGACTAATATTTAGGATAGTAAATGCTTTGCGAACATATTGGGCATATTCCAGAGCATCTCTGACATCTGCATCAGTCAAGCCAATAGCTTCTGGTTGTGTAATTCCACCAACAGCCTTAAGCATGGATATTATCTCATCTGGAGAAGGTACTTCTAAGGCGATCTCCTGAAGTGTTTCCCAGTTATTAATAATATTGGTCTTGAGCGAATTATATTTTTCTTCAGTCATACTTAAATGGACTTCCTGGGTTTTTACAATGAAATCAGATATTTTATCGCCATATCCACGCTTGATTTTTTGTATCTCAACTTCAGTATCAAATAAAGGTGTATTTTCTAAACGATTAACAACTTCTTCTTTTGACATCTCACGGATCATTTCAAAATACTTGGCTATCCATATAGATGCTAGCCCAACTTTGGATCCATGAAAAACGGCGGGGCGATTTTCACGAAGCAGCTTCATCTCCCAATAATGGGATAACTGATGCTCTGCCCCTGAAGCGGGACGAGAGTTTCCAAACTCCAGCATACATAAACCCTCTTCATATAGGGCTTCCATTACAGATTTGATACTTGTTTCCCGGTCTTTCTCCAAACCATTTACTTGAGAGACAACTTTGTTTCTGGCAATACGAGAACGTTCAGCGATGGCTGAATCGTAAATATCTCCATTCAACAAGTTTGCTAATTTCCAGTCTGCTAATGCGGTAAATTTTCCAATCATATCTCCGAAGCCCGCTGCAATAAGCGGTTTGGGAGCGTTGCATAAAGTTTCCATATCCGCAAATATGGCACAAGGTGGTCTGGACATTATCGTTTGTTTGTAATCCCTGATGAACATTGCCGATCCATTTGAAGCGAAACCATCAACGGACGGCGCTGTGGGTAGTGATATAAAGTAAGATTTTGCGCGATAGCTTACAAAACGTACAAGGTCTGTTACTGTACCAGAACCAACAGCAATAAAAAGTTGCTCGGAATCATTAGCTGGCAGAAGCGTCTGCACAATATATTCCTCGTTCGCTCCAATCTTTTCTCCATGCAGGACAATATTATCGACGTCAAAGCCAGCTTCACAGAGTGCTTTTTCAATACGCGCACCTAATGCTCTATATTCATTCTCATCAGATACCAGCACGATATGAACAACATTTTTATCTTTTAGATAATTAATTAATTCAGGAATTGTTTCATGCCCAATATAAAACAATAACTTATCTTCAGGGGATATCTTGATATTATTACTCATTACGATACCGGCCCTCTATGGCCATGATCTTATCCACTTTTGGTGCAGATCTGCCACCCTGAAACTCTGAATTTAACCAAACCTCTACCAGTTTTATCGCTAATGATGGGCCAGTTATAAGAGCTCCAAGAGTAATGATTTGGGCATTATTGCTTTTTACTGAACGTTCGGCAGCATAAATATCATAAACTTGAGCAGCTCTGATACCAGGGACTTTATTTGCAGCGATAGACATGCCAATGCCAGTACCGCAAATTAATATTCCTCTATCGCATTTGCTTTGTGAAACTTCAACAGCAACCTTTTCTGCAATATCAGGGTAATCAACTGGACTCGGGTCATTGACACCAAAATCCACAATTTCCACCGCAACTTTGCTTTGTTCTTTTAAATACTTAATAAGTGTTTCTTTTAAACCAATTGCCAAATTGTCGCAACCAATTGCAATCTTCATTGTCACCTCTTGTAAAAAGATAATGTGCCCGTGATGATATTCTTAAACTTATTTTTATAAATCCGGGAATATTTTTGAGATTAAGTGTTCAATAAAACCGGGTTGCTCAGCACTAGTTTGACCTCTTCACCAATGTTTAAGGTGAATTTATTCTGAGTGTGTACACGCAGCAAAACATCGCCAAATTGTATAGTACAGTCATTTCGGTCGCCGATATATGTTTGCCTGACTAATGTCCCAATCGTTCCCTCTTGGCCATCTGATGGCAGAACATCAATATCTTCCGGTCGGATAACAACAGTTACGTTATTACTGTAATCTTTTTCGTTAATAACAGGAACCGTTAAGAAGTTTTTTCCAGAACCATCATTCAATTTAACTCTTACTACGCTCTTTTCTCTATTGACGATCTCGCAAGGAATAAAATTGGCCATGCCAATAAAATTAGCCACAAATTTATTGCTTGGGTTCTGATATACATTCTGTGGTGAGCCAATTTGTTGTACAATACCCTGATCCATGACAACCACACGATCGGACATCGACATTGCTTCGATCTGATCATGAGTAACATAAACAACAGTAATTGCTAATCGTTGTTGTAACTCAACGATTTCGTAACGCATACTCTCTCGTAATTTGGCGTCGAGATTGCTCAATGGTTCATCTAGAAGTAACACCGAAGGTTCCATAACGACGGCTCTCGCCAGAGCAACCCGTTGTTGCTGTCCACCCGACATTTGGTGCGGAAAACGATCTTCAAACCCCTCGAGCTTGACCAAAGAAAGAGTTACTGAGACTCTTTCTTTGGTTTCCTTTTTTGAATACTTCTTGAATTTCAAAGGATAAGCAATGTTTTTAAAGACGTTCATATGCGGCCACACGGCATAAGTTTGAAATACCATTCCCATATCTCGTTTGTCGGGTGGCAGGAAAGTATTATCTTCATAAGAACTGATAATTTTGCCATCAATCGAGATCGAGCCTTTTGTGGGTTTGATAAAACCGGCGACCATTCTCAAAGTTGTGGTTTTTCCGCACCCGGAAGGGCCAAGGAATGTAACAAACTCACCGTCTTTAATATCTACATTTAGCTTATCAACTACAGCATTGTTTCCAAATTTCTTTTGTAGATTTATTAGTTTAAGCCCAGCCATATGTTTGCCTCCAATAAATATAGATATCTAAAAACCTAATTTTCCTTTTGTGATTTTATTTGTGAGTATATTCAGCAAAACAACAAAAATCATGACTATTAATGACAATGCGGCGGTCATACCAACTTTACCTTCCTGGTGTAATCCAAATACTACCGTTCCTAATGTTTCGTTCCCGACAGAGAACAATAACATGGATAGCGTCAATTCTGTCAACGCCGGACTAAATGCCAGGAACCAACCTGCAAATATGTTCGATTTAATGAGCGGTATGACAATGTCTTTGAAGGACGAAACAAAGTCAGCACCAGAAATCCTGGCAGCATCTTCTAAAGATCCATGTACCTGTTCAAATGCAGCACTAATAGACCGGACACCAAATGTCAGGAAGCGGGCTATATATGCAATTGCGATGATCCATATCGTGTTATAGAGAGAGATATTAACCAGTGGTAATGGTTTAACAAACGCAAGAATCATTGCCAGTGCAACAACAATACCTGGTACGGCATAAGGAAGAATCACCAATGCTTCCAGGAACATTCCCCATTTCACTTTAAGTTTAACTACTAAATACGAAATGATGAGGGCAATAAACACAATTGCAGTAGCAGATCCTGTCGCAAGAAGGAAACTGTTCTTGATAGCCCTCTGGGCTTTTGGGAGTTCTGTGAATATTCGTTGATAATGCACAAAGGAAAGATTATCAAATGTGAAGGGTAAGCCCAGGGCCTTTAGCAAGGATGTGGCTAAAATTGAAAGTACAGGCAGCGCTACAGTCAATAACACTAATAAACCAAGAAAAACAACTGCAACATATTTTTTATTTTTTAATTGGATTAATTGTGGTTGGGAGCTTTTCCCAGAGATTATTGCAAAGCTTTTGCCTCTTTGTACCCAACGTTGAAGCTGCATAGTGATAATTGCCAGGAAAACCAACAGCATTGATAACGCAGCAGCAATTTGCAGATTATTAGCTCTGTCAAAATTCAAAATAGTAAGAAATATTTGAGTTGTCATTACAAAATAGCGTTTTGGGAATCCTATAACCGCAGGAATACCGAAATTTGCCATCATAGACATGAAAATTAATAGTGCACTTCCTCCGATGCTGGGTAACATCAATGGCAGAGTGATGTCACGCAAGGTTCTTAATGTTCCTGCTCCTGAGATCTGCCCTGCTTCTTCAAGTGCAGGATTCATTTGTGCGAGTGGTCCTAATGTGACCATATATGCGATTGGATAACTATAAAGGATCATCACAAAAATGATTCCGCCTCGTCCATAGATGACCCAGAGAGGATCAAATGTGTTTGCCACAGCCATCCATATTTTGTTAATATATCCAACGGGCCCCAATAAGTATACCCATGCAATAGCACCAATAAATGGAGGAATCAAATAAGGAATAATGAGTGCGGTGCGCCAAAATTTTTTGAATGGTATATCTGTTCTTGCTAGCAGCCAGGCGATCAGGACACCAATTGCTGTTGCTCCAATTGCTCCCCAGAATGCGACAATGAAAGTATTACGGAAAACGATAAATGTGGTCTGACTTGTAAAAAGAGCAATATAATTATTAAAACTTGCATGGTCATCTGCAATGAAACTGTTTTTAACTAGTGTGTATGATGGGTATATAACAACGAAAAGCAGTAAAATAAAAATAATTAATCCGGCACCATAAACGCCCCATTTAAAATAAGTTTGAGCGCTATTACGGAATTTGAGCTTGGATTTTGAAGTTAACGATGCCACCAAATCCTCCTTCTGTTACCAGTTAAGTTCAATCTATATGTGTAAAATTTGGAATTGAGATAAATGGGTTTCTCAAAAATTGATGTTAGAGGGGAATCATATGATTCCCCTCTAAGTTCGTTAAATTCTACGCATCGGGCGGAGGGCCAAACAGATCTTCGTATTTGGTCCTGAGTTCTTCGCGATTCTCTGCCATGAATTCAACCGGCGGGACCAGGATCTTGATACCACCCTCGGCTTCAGTATAACCCTCAGGTTTTGGTGCATCGGGGTTGATACTGACATAATTCTGGGCAACGAACAAAGCCTGAGCGCGATCGGAGTACAGGTAATCAATGAAAGCCTGGCAAGCTTCCGGATTGGTTGTACCATTGTAAATTCCGATAGGTGTCGGGATCAACACTGCGCCTTCTACGGGCCATACCATCTCAACAGGGGAGCCTTCGTTTTTGTGGTTACGAGCCATAAAGTCGATAAGCTGACCCATGACAAATTCACCGGTAGCGATCTTGGTTCCAATACCGCCATTACCACGACCAACGACAACATCATTTTCGTTCAATGTTTCATAGAAATCCCAGCCGAAATCATCTTCATTAACCAAGGTGCCAAGATTGTTGAATGCGCCGCCAGAATAGAGAGCGCTGGCCATACCGATGCGGCCCTTGTAATCTGGGTTGAGCAAATCTTTCCATCCGGTTGGTGCTTCACTAACTAAGCCGGTGTTGTAAGCAAGAATATTGAAGATATAGCGAACTTCGTGGGCTTTGTTGTCGAAATAATGGTTTCCTTCATCAACCAGGTCGCCGCCAACAGGCATGTACGAAAGCAACATATCTTCATCTGCTAACTTGCGGAAGAAATCAAGGTCAGCAAACCACATCATGTCAGCCTTAATGTCACCACCTTCCATCTCAGCCTGAAGTTTAGCTGTCACTTCACCGGTACCGGTGCGATAAATGAAAATTTCGATGTCGGGATAGACTTCATTGAAATCCGCGACCATTTCATTTACTTTATCTTCAGATTCGGAGGTGTAAAGAACAACCTGTCCAGAAACACCTGCTTCTGCCTCAACCTCAACCTCTTTGACAACTTCAACCTCTTTGACAACTTCAACTTCCTTGACAACCTCAACTGTTTCGACAACAGTCTCTGGCTGACAGGCGGTGAGGACGAATACAAACACTAATACTATTGGTAATAATACTCTCAACCTCTTCATTTTCATTCCTTTCATTAAATGTATTTTACAACTGAAAACTAAACAAAAACATATCGCTCTAAACCACCTCCTTCTGACCAAAAATTTTGGTCCGCTGGTAATCGCCATCAGTTTGTGCGTTATGGTATGAATCCATCGCGACGTATGACGTGAAGACAGCGGTTACCCTCATATCTGGCGCAGAGTATCAATTTCTCACGCCAATGTTCAGAGAGCTTTTTTTCTAATGCTTATTGCTTTTTTGCACTTTGAAGGTAACGACCCATTTCCACAATATTATGTTGTGCAAGGCCTTCCGATCGTTGATATTCCATACCTTCAATCGCTATATCAGTTTGTAAATGATTGCTGATGTATTTGACCAGTTCTGTGAAATCACGGTCCCCAGTATTCAAAGCAATATGCCTCTTTTCGGGGGTGAGATCACTCAGGTGGACATGCATTACTTTGTCCATCCGGGTAATATAATCCAATACATCAATATCTAAAGGAACGTGTGCTGCGTCAAAGGTGATACCAAGATTTTCGGCAGGCACTTCTTCCAAAATTCGGTTGGCATCTTCTGGTTTAATATAGAATTCCTTCTTGATATGCTCCATTACTTCAAGAGCAACGTTAATGTTTTTTGATTGTGCATAGGACGTTAATCTTTTGACGCCTTCAATCAGGAAAGGCCAATACTCTTCAGCAGAGTCTCCTGGTATTGTTATCCGGCCAGGGTGAATGACCACAGGATTTGCATTAAGCTCTGCTGCCAGGTCAATACTATCTTCAAGCATCCTCAAAGATGTTTCCCGTACTTCCTCCAGCTTGGATGTGAAATTTAGATCCCAACTAAGGGCATGAAACGATAAAGACAGGCCTAATTGATGAGCTAATTCACGGAGTTTTGCACATTTCGCAACTTCGCCGGTCTTAATTAAGTGGAAATGCCAAATTTCTACGCCATCATAACCCAACCGTTTGGTAATGTTTAAAACTTCCTCCAGCTGATAAGCAAACAAAAGAGTTGAAGAAGCACTTATTTTCATATTGATCTGCCTTGATGTGTACTATATGCTTCTTGCAATTTGTTCTTGAATGTCGTCAACACATCGATGGGTGCTTTCATGCTTCCAATGGGAAAGGACTTTTTTCGTTTGGGGCCATGTGAGTCTGACCCGCAGGTTACGATCTTGTTATATTTATGAGCCAATTCGATATACTTGTTAATTTCATCTTCAGTATGCATCGGGTAATAGGCTTCCAGCCCTTGTGCACCGGCTTGTAACAGCTTTTCTACAATTTCATCGCTCCCCACCAGGCCAGGATGTGCAACGATCGGTAATCCCCCTGCATTGGTGATGTATTGAATAGCTGCCTCAGGTGTCAAATGATCATGGGGAACAAAAGCTGGCTGCCCTAATCCAAGATATTTGGCAAACGCTTCTTTTTGATCTTCAACATAATTCTTTTCCACCATGGCCTCAATAATATGTGGTCTACATACTGAGCCATGGGCAATGTCTCTGACCCGGTCGTAAGATATCTCCATACCGATAGCGTTAAGTTTTGCTACGATCTTTTTGGCACGAGCAATCCGCCCTGCCAATCTGTTGTTAATCATATCTAAAAATACTTGATCATCAGGGTTCTTGAAGTAACCAAGGATATCAATTTCTGTATCGTATGCATCTGTATTAAGTTCTACGCCAGCATAAAGCTCAATGCCTTTTTCTTTTGCAGTACTGACCGCTTCAAAATAGCCGTTTACGTTGTCATGGTCTGTTATGGCGATGGCAACCATCTTTGAAGAAGAAGCTATATTAATGATTTCTTGAGGAGAATATGTGCCGTCTGAGGCGGTAGAGTGCATATGAAGATCGAAGGTTCCATTTGTCATATTTATAGTTATATTCCTTTTCTATAAAATGAAATTTTCTATTTCCTATTCGCAACTACTCTGGTGTGTCGTTGCGAGGAGGTTTTATCGCCGACACTCTCACCTGCGGTGACAAGTGCAGGTAAGCAATCTCCACAACAGTGAGGGACGCTTCGCGGCCACGTCGCAAAAGCGTGCTTCTCGCAGAGACATTTCTTAGGGAGGCTGAGTAGTTACTCCTATTCAGGAAAACAAAACAACTTGTACTAACATGATAATATCACACTAATACACTTTTGTGAAACAGTTGCACATACGTGCGTATTCATTGTGAAAGCAAAACACTCGTGTTGTCCTGATTCAGTGAAAAATTGATTGAGAAATGCGGCCGTGTTATAGTTCATAAATGGAGTAAGTATCGAATCATGACTCTGCGGAGCTGGCTTTGCCATCTCCGCACCCCTTTAGAGAAGAGAAACATTGATGTTCAAACATTTTCGATCACTATATCTGGCGCCCCGTAATTTACATCAAACGCATCTTATAATAATGGAAAGAAAAATATCAGTTCGCCTGTCCAATCTTGTATTGAGGATTCAATGACTAGTACACTTGGGCGTAAATCAGGGATAAGTTATGCATGTAGTGCCTTGCCTTGATAAGTCCACTTGAACGGTTTTGCCATCGTACAGTTATAGTATTCAATAAAAGCTAATACTTTGCGCCTCA
>JAIOTF010000431.1 GCA_021107195.1 Anaerolineaceae bacterium
AAAAGATTTCTGGACCAGTTATGTTATTGGCGTGTATTTCCTCTTTCATTTTCTTCAGAATATTGAAAGGACCACCAACATCTCTGACCTGAGTAATTCCTTTTTCAACGAATTGCTTCAGGATGCTTATTTTGTCATCTTTCTCAAATGTTTCGAGCCAACATAAATGAGCATGGCTTTCAAAAAGACCAGGGAGAGCAAATTTTCCGCTACAATCAATAGTTTCGTAATCAGGTGAATGATTTTCGGTTGATGGACTAACATCTTTGATAACATCATTTTCAATTACGATATCCATGTTTTCATTAACGGAATTGTTCTCAACATCAATGATATTTGTGTTTTTCAACAAGATATTATTCAACACATTCTTCCCCTTTTTTTTTACTAAAACTCTCCTGGTTTAATCCATAGAGTACAGAATAGCCTGCTTGTCAGCCTATAAACCTTCTGAAGATAATGATAAGAAAATCTCCTGACAATACAAGTGGTGCGATTTTGCAGGTGCTATTGTTTACCCATATCCAGAACCTTATTCCACTCTTCTTCTGCTTGCAGATAAAGGTTGAAAGCGTTATAGATAATGCTAATCATATTTTCGCTGACTTTCAATACACTTGCCATCTCCAGCATCTTATCTTCTTCTTCTGGAGTAAATCTGTTGTCGGCAAAACTAATCATGATACTGTCACGAATCAGAAAGGGAGCAATGATTTTCAGGACATCACAATTTCCCAGTAGTTCATTAAAAGAAAGGTGAATTTTTTCTATTGCCTTATCGAAAATATCAGCACTGTCCTGGAAGAAGTCTATCAGCTTGATTATTGCTTCTTTTTCGGATGGGCTGAGTGAATCTGCTCCCGCGACTTTTATCAAACAGGCAAAATAATTCACCACATCCCACTCGTGGATGCGGTTTACGGCTTGAATCGGATACTCTTTGAGAAATGAGTTTGTTAGCATTTTATTACCTCCATATGTTACACCATATTAATAGATTACGTAATATCGGTGGTATTTCTGAAAAATAGATTAACATAAAATATAGAAAAGGAGCGGCAATCAAAAGGCTGTCAAACCTGTCCAGAATGCCACCGTGTCCCGGGATAAGTCTGGAACTGTCTTTTACTCCCGCATCGCGTTTTAACATAGATTCAAGTAAATCTCCAAACTGACCAAAGACACCCGCGGCAATGCCGATATATATTGCAATGTGTAATGGAAACACATGTGGAAACCAGAAGTGAGCTACAATAGTTGTCGCCAGACCAAAGACAAATCCACTTATATAACCTTCTAACGATTTTTTAGGGCTTACATGAAATACATTGCGGTGTCTGCCGAAATACATTCCGCCAAAATAAGCGGCACTGTCGGTAGCCCAGATAGTGAGGATTAACAGGACAATCTGGTTACGTCCGGTTTCACTATACACATGGATTCGATAGATGCTGGAGAGAAAAAGGGCTGTGTAAATCATACCGAATAGTGCGGTGGAAAACCGGGCGATAGCACCCTCTAAGCGATTTTTCGCGAGATCAATAACCGCGATTATTCCCAATACAGCAAATAGCATAATGAATAATTTCTGCCAACTGTATAGTGACGCGATAATGAAGAAAATAACATTAATTGGAAGAAATATCCAAGGCAGGTAAACTCCCTTATGAAGAAACAGGTTGCGGAGTTCGATAATCCCAACAAGGGATACCAGTGACAAAAAGACAAGCAGGTAGTAACCACCTTTCCACATGATAAACAGAATTATAGGGATAAAGATGGCAGAAACAATAATTCGTTTGAGCAGACTCATCATCTGGCTCCAAAGCGTCTGTCTCTATTCTGGTAATCTATTACTGCCTGCACAAAATGTTCCCGCCGGAAATCGGGCCACAATACATCTGTAAACCAGAATTCGGAGTAGGCACACTGCCAGAGCAGAAAATTGGAAATCCTGAGTTCACCGCTGGTGCGGATAAGTAAATCGGGATCAGGAGTGCCTGCGGTAAGCAGATAACTACTGAATTCCTCTTCGTTTATTGTCGAACCAGTTGGTTTTTCTTGCAGTATCCGGTTCACGGAGTCAATAATTTCCGCGCGGCTGCCATACTTGAAAGCAACGTTATGAACTGGCGCGCGGCGGCCGGCTGGATGGCATTTCTGACCTGCGCGATGAGTCTGACCGCGACGGCATGAATATTGTGATTGAGGTTAAACGCGGCGCACAACCGCAGCGGATCATCAACCAGCTTTATAAATACACCGCCTTGCAGTCGACCTTTGGCGTCAACCTGTTGGCCCTGGTCAATGGCGAACCGCGCCTGTTGTCGCTGAAGCGTGCGCTTCTGATCTATATCAAACATCGCTTTGAAGTGATCACCCGCCGCTCTGAATTCAAACTGAATAAAGCCCGCCGCCGTGAGCATATCCTCAAAGGTTTATTAATTGCATTAGCCAACCTGGACGACATTATTGCTACTATCCGTCAGGCCCCTGATGCGGATGCTGCCAAAGAACACCTGATGACCCGCTTCAAACTTTCCGAGATGCAGGCTCAGGCCATCCTTGACCTGCAATTGCGCCGTCTGGCCGCATTGGAGCGCATGAAGATTGAAGATGAAATGAGTCAGGTTAAGGAACTTGTCGTCTATCTGGAAGACCTTCTTGCTCACCCTGAAAAGATCCGTGCTTTGATCAAAGCCGATCTGGAGATGATCACCGATAAATACGGCGACGAACGCCGTACCCGCATTCAACCGAATGCCTTCGGCGAGTTCCGCGAAGAAGACCTCGTCAAAGACGAGCCAGTCCTGATCAGCCTCACCGAGCAGGGGTACATCAAACGCGTTTCAACCGCTGTCCACCGAGTCCGCCATCGCGGCCGGCTGGGGGCTTCCGGGCAGAACCTGCGGGATGAAGATGAGATCATGGAAATGCTCCATGCCCGCACCCATGACAGCCTGCTCTTTTTCTCGGATCAGGGAAAGGTATATTCTGAGCGCTGCTTTAATATTCCCGAAGCTGGTCGGGCAGACCGCGGTAAACCCATCATCAACCTGCTGCCACTGAATACCGATGAGCAGATCACCGCTGTGGTGACTGTGCCGGATTTCAAGACTGCAAAATATTGCACCATGGTCACCAATAACGGCTATATCAAGCGCGTTTCCCTTTCTCAATTCGAGAAAGTGCGCCCATCCGGGTTGATCGCGATCAGCCTTGAAGCGAAGGACAAACTGGGCTGGGTGCGTTTAACGAGTGGCAAAGATGACATTTTTCTGATCACCGCCATGGGGCGTGCCCTGCGCATGAGCGAAGATGCCGTACGGTCAATGGGACGCCAGGCACGCGGCGTGAAGGCTATCAGGCTCAAGCCTAACGATTATGTGACGGCAGTGGAAATGAGCGAACCAGACGGTTATCTTCTGGTGGTAACCGAGCAAGGCTTTGGCAAGCGCACACCACTGGCAGAGTACCCGGTCAAGAGCCGCAACACTCAGGGTGTTTATACCACCAACCACCGACATCTTGACAGGATCGGCAAGATCGTGGATGCACGTGTCGTTCAGGAAAAAGACCAGTTGACCATAATTACAGTGGCTGGTATTGTGCTGCGCATCGAGGTGGAGAGTGTTTCCATTTCCGGCCGCGCCACACGAGGCGTGCACCTGATGGATGTGAAAGATGGCGACAGTGTCGTTTCTCTGGCCCGTATTCAGAAGTTGCCGGAACGCCAGGCAAGCTCGCAGGATGCCGAGCCATTACCGGATCAGGCTGAAACGCCAGAAGCAAGCGCTTCCGAAGAGAACGAGTCAGAAGTGTAACAGCGGGCAGGACTATCAAAACGTAAAACCGGCTGCTTTTCCCGCAGTGGATTTCCACAACAGGAGAAGCAGCCGGTTTCTTATTTGATTTTAAGTTGAGAAAAATCTTTAGCCGATTGGCAGCCAAACCTTGCCGGTAAGGATGAGAACAAAAGTCCCCAGGAGGCATGTCGTCATCATCAATAACAGTACGACAATAAAGCGCTGCGCTGCGGTCAATCCCAGGAATCTGGTTGATTGTTTCTTCGTAGTACCGACTTTGTCTTGTTGAGGAGCTTCCGGTAGCAGTTCCTCGTCTGAATATGATGATGCGGCTGAGTTTCGCAGATCGTCCAGCATGATTCTTCTCCTTGCAGCTTTCGCCAGCATGAACCCCTGATATTTATCAATGATAATTCTTTGCCATTTATCTACATTAATAGTATTGCAACTATTGTACCGGATTTTCGTTTATCAGGCGAAGGTGAATATCTCCGGCCGCAAAGCTGTGTTGTGTTCCGTCAGCCAGCACCAGGCGCACATCTCCCTGCGGGGTGATGCCTGCCATGCTGCCCCTGACGATCTTCTGATTGGGTTGCAGGAGTTGTACCTGCTCCCCGATGAATGCCAGCCGCTTTTCCCATGCCTCCAGAAAAGCGGCAGTGGTCATTCGTTTGCGCCAATCCAGCAAGCAGTGCAACAGCGTTTCCAGTACTTCCCAGCGATCTACGCGATGACCGACTGCCGCCTCAATGCAAGTCGCCGGGAATTGTACCTGGTCAGCAGGCGGGACAGATGCTAAGCCAACGTTCACCCCGATCCCCAGTATGACCGCGTGGGGTTTGCCTGCCTGCCAGACGCTTTCTGCCAGCACTCCGGCTGTCTTTTTCCGGCCGAGGAGGACATCATTTGGCCATTTGATCCCGGGATGCAGCCCGAATTTGGATTCGAGCGCGATGCTGAGCGCCAGCCCGCCCAAAGGCGAAAACAGAGCCGGCTTTTGCATTTCCTCTGCCGTGGGGCGCAGAATGAGACTGAAAGCCAGCGCGCTGTGCGGTGGTGTGATCCAGCGTCGGGCCATTCTTCCCCGCCCGGCAGTCTGCGTATCGGCGACCACCAGCCCGCCGTTCGGGGCGCCTGCTTTAGCCCACGTCAGCGCCACATCATTGGTCGATGTGACGCTCTCAAAATAACGGTAGGCCGGTACAGGTAGTTGGGATAAAGCTTTTGGTTCCATATCTGTCTGAATTGTACCCCAAACAGGCTGTCCGCAGGCTGCAGCAATTTTCTGTTTGGTTTTGTAATGACGATTTTAATCATTAATTTCAAATACTTAATGACTGAAGTCGAACCTACAACGGATTTGTTTCAGCATATTGAGAATTGCTGGCACGCTGTGCAGATAATTATGTGGGGCGTGCACTTGGGGTATAAGAAAAGCCGCTCACGAATTCGTGAGCGGCTTCCCGGAAAGGCCAAATGCACTTATTTGCTCTTGATGTGGATTGTCTTGGGCATTGCTTCTTCTGCTTTGGGAACCCGCAGTTGCAATATGCCGTCTTTCAGTTCTGCCTCAGCCTTGCCGGAGTCAAGAGCATCCGGCAGCGACAGCGAACGGTAGAACTTACCGAAGGGGATCTCGTGTGCAAGCCAATTACCATCTTCGTTCCCGACTTTCTGGAATTCACCTTCAATCGTAATGTTTTCATTGACGATCTGAATATTCAGGTCATCGGCTTGAATGCCGGGCAGCAATGCTGTGATCACAAACGCATCTTCCTGTGCCTGGACATTGAGCGGCACTTTGATGCGACGTTCATACTCAGGCTGTGTGTCCTGCATCACATCATTCAACATCCGGCGAGCAACACGGTTATAAGGTTGGCTAACATAGAATGTCATTTTATTTCTCCTCATTCAACTGATAAATAGACTGCACTGAATTGCAGCAGTTTTTGTTTATTTCTGATCTTAATCATAGTGATGGAGTATAAGAGAATTGATAGTGAAAGGTTGTTGTTTTATAAGAGGAACATCTAAATTTTATAAGAGCCCGCTGAGCCATTTGTTATTACCGGTCGTTTAAAATCGATAACGCCCATCAAGATTTGCTTGCGGTTTAAAATCAGCTGTTCTTTGTTTTGATGGGTGTTATTTTGTTTGATGCGTTTGGTTCACATCAGGATAGGCTGACAGGCGATTCTGACAAATTTCCTTTCAGATTGATTTTACATATTCCCCTTTTGCATATTTCGTTTTTGCTTGCTCGTCATCCATCACTTCACCATCATAAAATATGCAGAGAAGTCCTTCTTCGTCTACTTCTATTTCGGTTATGCTTTCTCCTTTTGTTTCTCCCATCAAATTTTCCACTTTATAGTATGTGGCCTCGCTTGCAGCGTTTTCTTCATCAAACAAGAACACACCACCGTTTTTGAAAAATGACAGAATGTTTGCAGCAACCATAAAAACCCTCCCTTTCTTTGAATGATATCCGGCTTGCCATTTCCTATATTAAACAACATGCTGTTTGTTGTGTCAACCTGCTTTTTCACAATATTTTTATTAAAGTTTTTCTTTTCGCCTTGAATCTGTGGTATGATTCGCCAGTCGGAGAATATGAAAATGGAAGAAGAAAAAATCACAATTATTGAAGGACCCCCGCCCACATTTGAAGCTATTGATGATGGCTGGGCTTTGGGTTTGAATGAAGGACCTTTTTTGTTTGACCTGGCACTGACCCGTTTACGCACTTTCAATGGGCCGGCTCTGGTTGAGCGCTGTTTCGGCGCATGGAACAAACAGCAAACTATCTATTTGCACTTCCGCAACGACCTGGGACTTGAAGAAAAACTACCCATTATCGCTGCCCGTTCCCTGGAATCGGATGATGGCCAGGTATTGCTCCTCTGGCTGCGCATTGATCCTGCCAGGATTGAAGTTGACTTTGAAAGTGGTCTTGATCTGGGGAATGACGACGGTCCGCCGGAAGGCTAAAGCAATCGGATTTACGAAAATCAGACCGCCTGTGGTTTTTCCACAGGCGGTTGTTCTTTCAATCGTCCGAAGCTGGATAGCCGGTGTGGTTTAGGTGTCTTCCAGCCGTACGTTGACATTGGAGCTTTCTCCCAGACTAACCACTTGTACGACCAATGCTTTACCGCTTGGGTCGCCATCAAACACCAGGCTGGCTACGCCAGCTTCAATCACCGTATTGATCGTGCGCTCCGTGTAGCCTTGTGCCGCTAATGCCTGCCGATAAAAGGCGACAACTTCGTCAAGTGTCAAAGAGGTCTGGTAATTGATCACGCCATCAAGATTCATCAAGTTTTGGGCATCATCCGGAACGGGATACGGCGAATCGCCCGCATCCGTCACAACGTCATCCATTGCTTCTTCAGCAGAGCTAAGCACCTCGGTTGAAATTGCTTCAAACCCGGCCTGTGCAGTTTCAAGTGCGCCTTCCGGCAGGTCCGCTTCTTCCAGTGCCTTGTCCAGGGCTTTGTCCATGACCTTTTCTCCCAGCCCGCCAAAACTCAGGCAGGCGGTGGACAAGAGCAGTACCAGGGCGGCGATTATCAAGATTTTGAATTTAGACATCATTTTCCTCCATAGGATATTTTTTCCTGTAAGTCCAGAAAACCGAGTCTTTTATAAGACATAGTTTATCCGAATTTCACCAGGAATGCAATGGATTGTTGCGAGTTAATTTAAAAACACATTGGGCGGAGTGTTGTCGTAATTCGGGGGCAGGATGCATTTGCACAAAATGAGCTGCCGATGTGTGCGCTGCATCTTTTGGAAAGAGGGCAACCAGGTCTCTCTGCCTGACACTTCCCCATCTCCAGATGATATAATTTCACCAAGATGGGAAAAAGTGCCAAAATCATCCTGATAATCATCATTGCGGTCCTGTTGCTGTGCGTTTCATCAATCAGCATTCGTCCGATCCGTGACCGCATTGCATGGCAATTGGAAACCTGGCGCACGCGTATTTATTACGCCATCACTCCCCCCGAGGATGTTGTTTTCCTCCCGATTGAAGTCACCGCTGCGGCTTATGCCACGCTCCAGGCCGAGATTTTTGGCAGCAGTGCCCGCACCCCGACTCCTTTCTTGCAGCCTACCTTCATTTCCACTCCCGTCCCTGACATTTCTCCTACTCCGCTTCCGGCGGCGGCTGCGATCTCAGGCGTTACATATCAATCCCAGCACGGTCTGTGGAATTACTGTGCCCCGGCCACCCTTGCGATGGGCCTCTCTTATTGGGGCTGGGTCGGCGATCGCACCAACATCGGCCAGGTTGTGAAACCCGTTGAGACTGACAAGAATGTTATGATGACTGAATTGGCGGACTATGTCAATACCGAGACGCAGTTCAAAGCGCTCTATCGCTATGGCGGCGATTTGACCCTGCTTAAATCCTTCGTTGCCAGCGGTTTTCCTGTGGTGATCGAGAAAGGTACTTTTATTCACGAGACTGCCACCGGCCGTTTAAGCTGGATGGGGCATTATAATTTGATCACCGGTTATGATGACAACCAGCAGACCTTCATCGTCCAGGATGCCTATTTTGCTGCCGACTATCCCATTGCGTATGCCCTCATCGAACAGGAATGGAGCGGGTTCAACAACATTTTTCTGGTGGTGTATCCTCCGGCGGAGGAGGCTCGCGTGCAGCAGGTATTGGGCGTCTGGCAGGATGTGCCTGCCAGCGCACAGATTGCCGCCCAAGCGGCCTATGACGAGATTTCAAACACTGTTGAGCTGGATCAATTCTTTGCCTGGTACAACCTCGGCAGCAGTATGCAATTGACGGGCGATTCACGCGGGGCGGCGGCGGCTTTTGATACCGCCTTTCAACTTTACCCTTCCCTGCCGCCCGAGCGACGCCCTTTTCGTGTGCTTTGGTACCGCGACGAAGCTTACCAGGCTTACTACACCATGGCCCGCTATCAGCAAGTCATCGATCTCGCTACTGCCACTCTGGATACCGCCCGCGAGCCGTGTATGGAAGAGAGCCTTTATTGGCGGGGGGTGGCCAGCCGGGCGTTGGGCGACATTGCCGCCGCCAGAGCTGACCTGGAAAAAAGTCTTGAGTGCCATCCCGGCTATAGACCGAGTCAGCAGGTATTAATACAGATGGGAAATTCGAATTAAGTATGGTCAAAATATTGCATTTTGCAGATACCCACATTGATGTGGCCGCCCATGGCCGGCGTGATCCGACCTCCGGTTTGCCGCTGCGCGTTCTGGATTTTTTGAAAGCATTGGATACCATTGTTGACGCAGCTATCTCCGAGCAGGTGGATCTGGTCTTGTTTGCCGGGGATGCTTACAAAGACCGCACACCTGTGCCTACTTTCCAGCGGGAATGGGGTAAGCGCATCCGTCGTCTTTCGGATGCCGGCATCCCGACCCTGCTGCTGGTTGGCAACCACGATCTTTCCCCTGCTTTGGGGCGCGCCCATGCCTTGCAGGAATATGAAACCCTGCCTGTGCCGCATGTGCGTGTTCTCAGCAAACCAGCCCTGCTGACGCCCAAAGAACTCGAAGACCTGCCCTTGCAGGTAATTGCCCTGCCCTGGCTTTCACGCTCGCGCATGATGGCCGCCCTCCAGATCAGTGCTACAGACCCGGCTGAGATGTATGCCGAGATGGAAGTGCGTATCGCTGAATTATTGGATAATTGGCTGGAAGAGATTGATCCCGACCTGCCCACGGTGTTCACTGCGCATGCCTCTGTACAGGGCGCAAAATATGGCGGTGAGCGCAGCGTGATGCTCGGCAATGACCTTGTCCTCCCCGGCGGCCTGGTGCGCAATCCCAAGCTGGATTACGTTGCCCTGGGGCATATCCACAAGGCGCAGAACCTTAACGAGGGTGCCCATCCGCCTGTTATCTATCCCGGATCGATTGAGCGCGTCGATTTTGGCGAGGCCGCAGATGACAAGTTTTATGTGATTGCGGAAGTCTCGAAGGGAGAAAGCAAAGTCCATTGGCACAAGCTGCACGGGCGGCAGTTCATCGACCGCGCCATCACCTTGACTTCTCTGGAGAACGTGCAGGATCAGTTGATCGGCGCCCTGCCCCCGCAGGAAGAGCTGCAGGATGCCATTGTGCGCCTGACGATCACCTATCCCCGCGATTGGGAAACTGATATTGATGAAAGCGCGGTGCGGCGTTATGCTGAGCCGGCTTTTGAATTTCACTTCCTGCGCCGCCCGCAAATGGAAGCCCGCCTGCGCCTTCCCGAAGGCCAGCTTGCCAGCAGTATGGATCACATCCAGCTCCTGGAGACCTACTGGAAAACGATGGATATTGAGGATGTCGAATCTCTCAACCGGCTTGCTGCCAATATTATTCACGAAGTCTCCGCAGGGGATGAAATTTCTTCAGGAGACGAAGTCACCGAAGGTGCCGACCTCGCAGAACCCCAGTCACAAGACAATTCTCAGGCTGCACTACCGGCCACTATGTTTGAAGATGATTGAGAAGAAGATACGATGGAACTTTTAATGAACATTCTTTTTATTTTGGGTTTGATCCTTGCCAACGGTCTGTTTGCGATGTATGAAATAGCGATGGTTTCGTCCAGTAAAGTGCGCTTAAAACAGCGTCAGAATGCAGACCAGAGAGCTATTGATGCCGCCGTGGAACTGGCCGAAACGCCCAACCGCCTGCTTTCAACCGTCCAGGTGGGAATCACCCTGGTCGGGGTGTTCTCTGGTGCATTGGGCGGTGCCACCCTGTCCGATGATCTTGCTCCCTTGCTGGTACGCGTGTTATCTCTGGATGAAGTTACTGCCCAGGTTGTCGCCCTGGTTTTGGTTACCTTGACCATTGCTTACTTCTCATTGGTTATCGGAGAATTGATTCCCAAACGATTGGCTTTGGGCAACCCGGAGAAGATCGCTGTTTCTTATGCACGATTTTTTCGCTCACTCGCCTGGCTTACTTCCCCCGTCATCCGCCTGCTGAGTGTTTCCACTGATCTGGGGCTGCGCATTTTGGGTGTAAAGGAATCCAATGAACCGCCAGTTACGGAGGAGGAAATTCGGGTCCTTTTGCAGCAGGGCACAGAGTTTGGTGTTTTTGAGAAGGAAGAACACAATATTATGGAGAGTGTTTTCCGTTTTGGTGACCGGCGCGTCGATGCAATTATGACCCCGCATACCGAGATCACCTGGCTTGACCTGGAAGAAGAGTTCCCCGAGAGCCTGGAGAAGATCATGAACAGCCGGTATACCCGCTTCCCGGTTGCCAAAGGCGGCCTGGATAACGTGATCGGCGTCTTGCTCACCAAAGACCTGTTGCAGAATACTCTTCACGATCAGAACATTGACTTGGAACCGATGCTGCGCCCGGCCGTTTTTGTGCCGGAGAGCATGTCTGCGCTCAAGGTGCTTGAAAAATTCAAGGAGACCGGCCTGTCTGTGGCACTGGTGATCGATGAATACGGCGGGATGCTGGGCATGGTCACTCAGGTGGATATCCTCAAGTCGATTGTGGGCGACATTCCCGCCGCTGGTGAACAATATGACCGGGCGGTTGTTCACCGGCCAGATGGCTCGTGGCTGCTGGATGGATTAATGCGTGTAGATGAGTTGAAACCCTTGCTTGGTATTGAATCCCTGCCGGATGAAGAGCGTGTTGGGTATCAGACTCTGGGCGGTTTCATTATGAGTCAGTTCGATACGATCCCTGTTACCGGTCAGGTGCTGGATTGCTGCAACTGGCGCTTTGAGGTGGTCGATATGGACGGGCGGCGCATTGACAAGGTGCTGGTCGCGCTCATGAAGGAAGAGGCTGAACCGCCCGAGGCCACCCCTGAAAACGGACGGCATTTATGATCCCTGTGCGCTTGAAACTGGAAGGTTTCCTTTCTTACCTTGACCCGGTGGAACTGGATTTCTCCGGCCTTGATGTGGCCTGTATCAGCGGCGCAAATGGGGCGGGCAAGTCCTCTCTGCTGGACGCCATCACCTGGGCCTTGTTTGGACAGGCCCGCCGCCGTGACGAATCTGTGATCAACCGCCATGCTGACGCGGCCCAGGTTGTCTTCGACTTTGAATATGAAGGCGACCTTTATCGCGTCCAGCGCAGTAATCCTCGCGGCAAGACCTCAATATTGGAAATTTTTATCCGGGATGGAAGCGATGATTGGCATCCGCTCACTGAGCATTCTCTGCGTATGACGGAAGAGCGTATCCAGCAAATCCTATCCATGGATTATGAGACTTTCATCAATGCCTCCTTTTTTTTGCAGGGGCGTGCCGACCAGTTTTCTCAGCAGCGGCCTGGCGACCGCAAGCGCATCCTGGGCAGCATTCTGGGGCTGGAGGTGTGGGAAGAGTACCGTGAGAGGACTGCTCAGCGCCGCCGGGATGATGAGAAAGAATTGGCCGTGATCGATG
>JAIOTF010000441.1 GCA_021107195.1 Anaerolineaceae bacterium
CGGCGAGAATCTTGGTGCCGGGGGTTTCTGCCATGCCCTTGGCTTCGACCAGGCCCATGCTGGTGAGCTGGCGAATGACCTTGATAACTTCGATCTTCTTCGGGCCGGTTTCTTTGAGGACAACATCGAACTCGGTCTTTTCTTCAACTTCTTCTACGGGAGCGGCGGCAGCGGCAACCGCGGCAACCGGAGCAGCAGCGGAAACGCCCCATTTTTCTTCCAAAGCTTTGACCAGCTCAGCAGCTTCCAGGACGGTAAGCTCGCTCAATTGATCAATCAATTTTTCCATATCAGCCATTTTAAAATCTCCTTATGAGTGATTAATTAGTTGTTATTTTTTGTATTATTCTCTGAGACCAGCATATCTTTTATTGGCTGCTGGCCGCAAAGGTGAATGAACGATGATTAAGCAGCGGCGCCTTTTTCTGAGTAGGCTTTGGTAACTGCTGCCAAAGAGCGGGCAGGTTCGGCCAGGGTCCGTACGAGTTTCGTGGCGGGGGCCAGAATTGTGCTGAGCAATATAGCACGCATGACAGGCAGCGGGGGCAAAGCAGCCAGGGCTTTGATCTGAGATGCATCGATGAGTTGACCATCGAGGTATCCGCATTTCAAATCGAAGGCTTCTGTTTTAACTGCATCCGAGAAGGCTTTGGCCAGGGCCGGGGCATCTTCGAATGCAAAACCAGCCAGGGTCGTCCCGATCATGCTGCCGTCCTGGACAGCCATATCGAGGTTCTGTAATGCATTTTTCAACAGTGTGTTTTTTACGACACGCGCTTCTCCACCAGCTTCACGCACCTGGACACGCAGCGCATCGATTTCCTTCATGCTCATATAGTTAAAGGACATCAAATAAACTGCCTGACTATTGCGCAGCCACTCTTCATACTGAGCCAGCATATCTTGTTTTTGTTTCTTAGTGAATGCCAATGAATATCACCTCCTTTGTGTTCAGAATAAAAAAGTCTTTGCCGGTTTGCGGGCAAAGACTTTTATCTCACACGTGTAACACGCGGATTTCGCGATTAATCGCTCTGGGTCTTCACCTCGGCGGGTCATTAAGCCTTTCGGCACCGGCTATCTTTGGTGAACTGAATTTATTACTTCAACCTGAAAATTATACTTGCTTTTCCTGTTTTTGTGAAGCTAGCTTGCCGAGTCTATGTTTTGGGCACCAAAGGAATCTATTTTGATCCCGGGTCCCATGGTAGAAGTTATGGTGATGCGGCGAACGTAAGTGCCTTTGGCAGCAGCCGGACGGGCTTTTTTGATGCCGTCCATCAATGCTGCAAAGTTTTCGAACAGCTTCTGTGCGTCGAAAGATGTCTTGCCGATGGCGACATGCAGGTTGGCGGTCTTGTCCAGGCGGAATTCAACCCGGCCTGCTTTGGTTTCTTCGATGACACGCGGTAATTCTGCTGCCTGCACAACGGTGCCAGCTTTGGGGTTGGGCATCAAGCCACGCGGGCCAAGCACACGGCCCAGACGGCCAGCTTTGCCCATCATGTCGGGGGTAGCGATGGCGACATCAAAATCTGTCCAGCCATTCTGGATCTTTTTGATCCACTCATCGGTGTCGGCCACATAGTCGGCACCAGCTTCTTCTGCTAATCGAGCGCCTTCACCCTGGGCGAAGACGAGGACACGAACGGTCTTCCCGAGGCCATGGGGGAGAACGACAACATCACGCACCTGTTGGTCTGCCTGGCGGGGATCGAGGCCCATGCGCAGGTGAACTTCAACAGTTGCGTCAAATTTGGTGATACTGGTTTCTTTGACCAGATCGATAGCTTCTTTGGGGGAATATGCATGACCGGCGACGACCTTTTCCCGTGCTGCAAGGTATTTCTTTCCGTGTTTTGACATTATTACTCCTTGGTGGTATTATCGGGCTACTGCTGCAAGCCCTCCCACTATGACAAATTAATAATCTGGATTAATCTACGATCTGAATGCCCATATTGCCGGCGGTGCCTTCGATCTGACGCATGGCACCTTCAATGTCGAGGGCGTTCATGTCATTTTTCTTGACTTCAGCGATCTCGCGCAACTGAGCGCGGGTGATCTGGCCTACCATAGTGCGGTTCGGTTCGCCGGAACCTTTTTCAACACCGGCTGCCTGGCGCAGCAGGAAACCTGTTGGGGGCGACTTCAAAATGAAGGAGAAAGATCCGTCCTGGAAGATGGAGATTTCGGCAGGAATGATCTGGCCCATTTTGCTTTGCGTGCGGGCATTGTATTCCTTGCAAAAGGCCATGATGTTGATGCCATGACTTGCCAATGCAGGACCAATCGGGGGGGCTGGGTTTGCTTTACCAGCATTGATCTGTAACTTTACAACTGCCTTAATTTTCTTTGCCATTTTATACTCCTTTGTGGTGTTATCGGGTTGGTTACCCTCCCACTGATTTATCGGGCCTACGCAAGCAGGCTCAAAATTACGCTTTTTCTACCTGTAAAAAGTCCAGTTCAACGGGGGTTTCACGGCCAAAAAAATTGACCATGACGCGAACCTTCGAGCGGTCCATATCGATTTCAGACACTGTGCCGCGGAAATCATTGAAGGGACCATCAATAATGAGAACCCGCTCTCCAACCTTGAAGGAGACTTTAATGTGCGGTGCTACTTCTTCCATGCGCTTGAGGATTTGTTTAACCTCTTCCGGGCGCAGTGGGGTGGGTTCATTTCCCATGCCAACAAAGCCGGTAACACCAGGTGTGTTGCGCACAACGTACCATGATTCTTCCGACAGGATCAATTCCACCAGCACGTAACCGGGGAAGACGTGGCGTTCCACTGTGCGGCGTTTGCCATCCTTGACGTCGATCTCTTCCTGGGTGGGAATGACAACATCAAAGATCAAGTCTTTCATGCCCATGGTTTCGATACGCTGTTCAAGGTTGTGGCGCACTTTGTTTTCGTAGCCTGAATAGCAGTGAATGACGTACCAGGCACGCTGGTCGTCGATTTCATCGGCTGCTTGTTCTTCCGGCGCGGACGTTTGTGCTTCCAGGTCGGTATCGGGTGCGGCGGGGGCGGCAGCGCTATTCAGTTGTTCATCCAGAACACCATCTTCCTGTTGGGAAGCGGCAGTTTCTTCTGGTTCCTCAGAGACGATTTCTTTCTCTGGGTTCATTTCGTTCTGCAAGTCCATGTACGCACCTTCTTGATTGAGGTGAGAGTGATCAGATTATAATCAGCTCAATGAGATTGGAGAATAGGAAGTCCAAAAGCCCTAAGAATGCGCCAACGGAGATGATGACGATGATGACGATTTTGGTTAAACGCCAGGCTTCTGGCGGTGTCGGCCAAACCACTTTGCGGAGTTCGCCAATGGTTTCACGCCACCAACGCTGGATAGCGTTTCTCTTTTTGGTTGACTTTCTTTTATCTGCCACGCGTTGTACTCCTTGTTTTTACGTCTAAAACGCCGCCTCTGCAGACGGCGTTAGCTTCGAGGCAGGCCAGGTAGGAATCGAACCCACAACCTCCTGTTTTGGAGACAGGCACTCTGCCAAATTGAGCTACTGGCCTGGGTTATGGCCGGGGTACATCAGTACCCCGGCTATTTCACAAGATTACTTGGTCTCCCGATGCATTGTGTGTGCCTTGCAGCGAGAGCAGTATTTCTTCAGTTCCATGCGGCCCGGATCATTACGTCGATTCTTTTCAGTGGTGTAATTACGTTCCTTACACACTGTGCAGGCTAACGTTACAACCGGACGAACACCTTTTTTCTTTGCCATTGACTTCTTGCAACAGGCTCAGGCCTGTTGACACTCCTTTATTCCATGATCTTGGTGATCACACCAGCGCCGACGGTCAGGCCACCTTCGCGGATTGCGAATTTGGAGCCTTGCTCGAGCGCCACTGGAACGATCAGTTCTGTTTCCACATTGACGTTATCACCA
>JAIOTF010000313.1 GCA_021107195.1 Anaerolineaceae bacterium
CCAGTTCGCACGCTATTTCGTTTAGCACTTCAGTGGTATATTCCATTTGGAACCTCCGGTGGATTTAGTTTTCACAGACCTTATCCTACCTGAGGTTCTTCCTTTTTGACAACCTTTGCGTGCACACGTCTGACAAATACTTCTTTTACATTTCCAACAATTCGGCATTATAATTTGGGCAGCATTAAACCAATTAATTAAGGAGTCAACATGACTGTGGATCCGACATCTGCAATACAGTATGCACACGCAAATTACGAGGAAGCCCTTACTGAACTTCAGGAACTCGTTTCTATTCCCTCCATTTCAACGAATCCTGTACACAAAGAAGATATGCTTAAGGCCGCACGGTGGCTTGAGAACAAACTGACTTCGCTCGGCTTTAATGCGAAAGTTTTCAAAACAGAAAAACACCCGATCGTTTTTGCCGAGTATCATTTCTCTGAAACAGCACCTACCGTTCTCGTATATGGACATTATGACGTTCAACCTCCCGATCCGCTGGATCTATGGGAAACCGGTCCCTTCTCGCCGGAAATCCGCGGAGAACATCTTTTTGGGCGCGGCGCCTCAGACATGAAAGGGCAAATTATTGCCAGCATCAAAGCCATAGAGTCTCTCCTGAAACACGACAAACTGAATATCAATGTCAAATTTATGATTGAAGGAGAAGAAGAAATTGGATCTCCAAGCCTGAAAAAGTTCTTGATTGAGAATAAAGAGCTCCTGGCTGCGGATGTTGCCCTTAACCCGGATACCGGTATGATCTCAGCCGACACCCCAACTATTACCCTCGGTTTACGCGGTGTTGCGCATTTCGAGCTTCGCATTTACGGGCCTGATCGGGATCTGCACTCTGGTATGTTTGGCGGTGTGGTTCATAATCCCGCCCAGGTTTTATGCGATGTTCTGTCAGGTATGCACAACGAAGACGGAAGTGTCGCACTTCCAAGCTTCTATGATCGTGTCCGGAAATTATCAGAAGATGAAAAGGCCGAATTGAGCCGCCTGCCCATGAATGATAATACCTATATCAATCAAACCGGCGTACCAAAGCTTTGGGGAGAACCACAATTCAATGCAATCGAAAGGATTGGTGCCCGGCCAACATTAGAAATCAACGGCATCTATTCCGGCTATATTGGCGAAGGCTCAAAAACCATTATCCCCTCTTATTCAATGGGGAAAGTCTCCCTTCGCCTCGTACCTGATCAAGACCCGGAGGAAGTAAGACACCAAATAATCGAATATCTTGAATCAACAATCCCGGATACTGTCACATGGGAAATAAAGGGGCCTCGTGGTGCGCCTGCTTCCATTGTTGATCGCAATTTGCCAGCTACAATCGCTCTTAAGAACGCATTGGAAACAGTTTGGGGTGTTCCCCCCGTTTACAAGCTCGAAGGTGGAAGCGTTCCTGTCGTGGCAAGCATGGAGCAAATTCTCGGGATAAAATCTGTGCTGACTGGTTTTGGTTTGCCCGGAGACAATATTCATTCGCCGAATGAGAAATTGCACCTTCCAACCTGGAAAAACGGAATAGACACTCTCATTCACTTCTTTATCAATATGACCAATATCGAAACAGAGTAAATAAAATGGAAAAATTACGAATGCCGTCTTATGGCGGCCAGGCCTTGCTGGAAGGCATACTGATGCGAGGCCAAAACCATGTGGCCGCTGCTTTCCGACTGCCTGACGGGAACATTGATATTGTCTCAGAAGAATTGTCAGGAATATATAACAGCAAAATCAGAAAGATCCCTTTCTTGCGTGGATTGATTGTCCTTTGGGACGCACTCGTGCTGGGAACGAGGTTCTTGACCATCTCTGCAAACGCCCAAACGGGGGAAGATGAAAAAATTGAAGGGCCGACACTATATATCACCCTCTTGGCATCCCTTGTCCTTGCAATCCTCCTCTTTTTTATAGCCCCCGCCGCTTTAGGCCAATGGTTAGGAAAACTCCTTGACTGGAGCGCTTGGGTAAGCAATATTGCTGAAGGTACTGTCCGCCTGATCTTTACCCTTGTATACATTTCAGTGATCGGAAAAGTGCCAGAGATTGACCGTGTTTTTGCATATCATGGCGCTGAACATAAAACCATCAATGCATTTGAGGCTGGCGAAAATCTCACGCCGCAAAATGTTCAACCCTATTCTGTTGAACATCCACGCTGTGGAACAGCCTTCTTGCTGACGCTGGTACTCATATCACTAGTCTTCTTTTCTGCGCTGGGGCCATTGAGCTGGTTTTGGAGGCTTGCAACGCGCATCATCTTTCTCCCATTATTAGCTTGCATATCTTATGAATATATTCGCTGGACAGGTAACCACCTCGACTCAAAAATTGTGCGATTCATGATCCGGCCCAATCTCGCTCTGCAAAGGCTCGTGACCAGAGAGCCATCACCCGAAATGCTTGAAATATCCATTGCCGCCTTCAACACAATGTATGCACTGGAAAATCCGGATTAGACTTAACAAAGAACAACTCGCAGAGAGCTGACTTTTCAGAAAATTTCATGCTGCAATATCTCAAATTTATTATGTTTCCCATCATTTCATCAATTAATGAATTTGATGGGAAATTGCTTTAACTTGACATGAATAGATGCCAAGCTATACTGGTACTAGGGCAGGAGGTTTTGATGAAGAAAATGCAATTTATTTTATTTGGCGTAGTTTGCGGTCTGTTAGCTTCTGGCTTGATCCTCCTCATATCATCTCCGCCAAGAGGTGTATCGATCACCCTTTCTCCGCCACCCACACCTTCGCCGCTCATGATAGATGTTGCAGGCGCGGTAAAGAAACCCGGGGTCTACGAATTGCCCGTTGGATCACGTTTGCAAGATGCGATACAACTTGCAGGTGGCTTGCTGCCGGATGCAGATTCAACCGCTGTTAACATGGCCGAAAAGGTAATAGATGGACAAAAAGTCATTATTCCTCAAATTGGTGAAAAAGTTACAACAAGATCAGAATCGCCAGCAGCAACAAGTCCAACCATTTCACAACCTCTGAACATCAATACCGCCAGCCAAACCGAATTAGAATCATTGCCAGGCATAGGTCCAGCAAAAGCCTCTGCAATCATTGAATACCGAACAACCAATGGCCCGTTTGCCAGTCTTGAAGATTTATTGGAAGTTTCAGGTATCGGTGAGAAAATCTGTGCAGACATTAAAGAGCTCATTATCATTCAATGAGTTGAGCAATTCCTAAATCGCCACATAATAAACAGAAAAGGTATAATAAACGAATGGATACTAAACAAAAACTTGAACAAGCATTAAGAGAAGCAATGCGATCGGGCGATCAAATGGCGAAGAACGTCATTCGCCTAGTCCTGACAAACCTGAAGCTGATTGAAGTTGACCACGGCAAACAAGACGAAAGCGGCGTGATTGCCTTGATTCAAAAAGAGATAAAAATGCGCCAAGAAGCGATTCGGGAAGCCGAAAAAGGCGAACGCACCGATGTGATCGCTGACAACCAAACCGAGATCAAATACTTGAAAACTTTTCTGCCTGAACAGATGTCAGAAGAAGCGGTGCGTGAAATCGTGCAGGAAGTTGTTGCACAAGTTGGCGCTACAAACATGAAAGATATGGGCGCCGTAATGAAAGGCGTATCCGAACGCGTACAGGGAAAAGCCCCCAACAGGCTCATCAGCCAAATAGCCAGAGAACTTCTTTCATAAGGTGAATGTATTGCCCAATAAGAACGCTCGTCAATTTGCAATAATGGAAAACAAAAAGCTATTGCAACTTGTAATTCTTGCAATTACAGGGATTCTGGCTATCTTTATTCTTGTCCGGCCTTTTTCTCTTAACTCTTCGGCCGGCACTTATGACATCGGTGATGTTTCACCGCAAGACATCCAGGCCCCACAAACGCTATCGTATGTTTCCAAAGTTCTAACGGAACAGGCACGCAAAGAAGCTGAATTAAACATCTCTCCAATCTATCTGCCCGCCGACCCAGGTATCACCAGAAAACAGATCGCCAACTTGCGAAACGCTATCAACTTCATCAATGTAGTTCGCGATGACACCTACGCCTCACCAGAACAAAAAATAAATGATCTGGCGAATCTTTCCACCATCAATCTCCACGATGAATTAGCCGAAATGATTCTCAATCTGGATGAAAACCGGTGGGATGAAACACAACAAGAAGCCCTCGCCGTTCTGGAACTGGCGATGCGTAACTCAATCCAGGAAAATCAGGTTTACGATGTGCGCCGCTCTGTACCCACGCTCATCGATTTTAATCTGCCAGAAAACCAGGCTTTAATCACTGAAGAGCTTGTCAAGCCGTTTATCACAGCTACCAGTTTATACAGCGAAGAGCTCACGCTACAAGCCAAAGAAAACGCCCAGAACGATATAACTGAGGTGATAAGAAAATTCATTGCCGGTGAAGCAATCGTAAGTCGGGGGCAAATCATCACCCCCTTGATCCGCGAGGCCCTGGAAGAATTCGGGCTCATCCAAACTCAAAGACGTGGCGTAAGTCTCATCGCTGCTATCGCATTGGTAGCATTAGCCGCAACACTAACTGTCTTCTATTTCAGAAAAATGTTGCCGCCATTCATCGAAGAAATCAATAGCCAGTTCATTATCGCGGTAAGTTTTATTTTATTCTTGTTTGGCGCACATGCACTGATTCCAAATCGAACAATAATCCCTTACATCTATCCTCTGCCAGCCTTTGGTTTGACAGTTGCCAGCCTTTTCCCTTCAGGATTGAGTATTATCCTGTCAATTTTGCTCAGCATTTTGTCAGCCTATGGTGCTCCCTTCAGTTTGGATCTTTCGCTTTTCTATATGCTTGCCAGCCTAATAGGCATTATGATCCTTGGTAAAGGTCGCAGAATTTCAACTTTCTTCTGGGCAGGACTTGGCATCGGTATTGCTGGAGCAGCGGTGATATTAGCGTATCGCATTCCAACGTTAACCACAGATTGGTTGGGGATTATCACTTTGATCGGCGCTGCTTTTTTCAACGGCTTTGCATCTGCCGGCCTCACGCTATTATTACATTTTGTTTTCTCACAGATACTGGGAATCACAACCTCCCTCCAACTTCTTGATCTTTCCAGACCAGATCACCCCCTCTTGCAATTGATTTTACAAAACGCGCCTGGAACCTACCAACACAGCTTGCAAGTAGCAAACCTGGCAGAACAAGCGGCAAAAGCCATTGGTGCTGACGCCCTGCTTGTTCGCGTGGGAGCATTGCACCATGATGCCGGAAAAGCCCTGAATCCCCTATTTTTCATCGAGAATCAAGTTGGCAGGAAACTTAACCCTCACGATGATATCGATCCACAAGAAAGCTCAAAAACGATTGTCCGACATGTGTCTGATGGAATTCAATTAGCCAAAAAATACCGCCTGCCTGAAAGAATTCAGGATTTTATGCGTGAACATCATGGCACCATGATCACGCGTTATCAATATAATCAAGCCGTCAAACTGGCCGACGCCAACGAGGACAGTGTTGATATCGAGATGTTCAGATATCCTGGCCCCAAACCCAACTCGCCCGAAACTGCCCTTTTAATGCTTGCCGATGGTTGTGAAGCACGCGCCAGAGCTGAAGTACCAAAAAATGATGAGGAAATTCGCAGCCTGGTAAAGGACTACATCGAGTTTATCCAGCACGAACAACAACTCGACAACACCGCATTGACTTTGAAGGAATTGAATCTGGTCGCGGAATCGTTCATTAACACATTGCGGAATACTTACCATCCCCGGATCAAATATCCTGAGGCAAAACCTGGGCAATCCACATCAGAGAAAACAGACATCCTAGTATGATTAATATCATTATTTCAGAGGCGTACGCAAGTCAGCTTCCTCAATATCTGATTCAGGAAACAGCACAGGCAGTATTCAGACATCAAAAAGTACTTGACTCATCAACGCTGTCCATCGTCATTGCTGATAATCAAAGGTTAAAAGACCTGAACCGTCAATTCCGTTCGATTGATTCACCCACAGATGTACTTTCTTTTTCATCCGGTGAAATTGACCCTGAAACAGGACAGGAATATCTTGGCGATATTATCATTTCCTGGCAAAAAGCAGAGGGGCAAGCCAGAACCTCAAATCAATCAGTTGCGTGTGAAATTCGATTGCTGGTGATCCATGGCATTCTCCATTTATTAGGTTTTGACCATGCGACAATTGAAGAGCAAAAAGAAATGTGGGCCATTCAAAACCAAATATTAGAGGAATTCGGTTGTTCCTCACCCGACAAGTCAAGCCAGTCGGCTTGAATGTTTTTCTTTATTCGTTCCCGCATTAAATCTTTCAAACATGCACTTGCCGGTCTTTGGTATGTAATCAAAACACAAAAAAATGCCTGGCTACACGCATTCGCCACGCTATTAGTGATTCTGACAGCAGTTTGGTTGAGCTTATCAATGCTTGAATGGGCGATTCTCTTCCTGACAATTGGCTCGGTTTGGACTGCGGAATTCATCAACACCGCTCTTGAGGCTATTGTAGATTTGGCAAGTCCAGAGGAGCACCCTTTGGCCAGAGTAGGTAAAGACGTAGGTGCTGCGGCTGTTCTGATCTCGTCTTTCTTCGCTGCTTTAATCGGTGTATTTCTATTGGTAATCCCCATTTTGAAGCTATTGATCGCTTGGCTCACCCCCTAAACAGGCTAACCCACACCCCTATTCAAACGCATACTCTTCATAAATCTCAACTCTGTTGCGTTTATTATTGGCTATACGTATATATTTAAGTAGACGGACCGTAATTCAATTCAATGGTTCTCTGGGAGTTGCCGTGACAAATTGATATTCTATGCCAGATATGGGCGTAATCACTGTCTTCGCCCCATATGTTGCGGTGGTTTCGTACTGCGCTGCGGAAAATCACGGCGATTCCTGAAGAGCCAATTCAATCTCAACTGGCTGCTTTACAAATTTTCCCGCAAGCTGTGTTCAACTGCATATGCAGCCGCTTCTGCCCGATTGCTCACCCCGAGCTTCGACAAAATGCTGCTGACATAATTGCGAACGGTTCCTTCCCCCAAGTAAAGCGCTTTTGCAATTTCGCGGTTAGTTTTACCTTCCGAAACCAATTGAAGGACATGTTTTTCCTGCTGACTCAAATTTACAAAAGCCGAAGCTTCTTCTTCCTTAACAGCCCTGCGTACTTCCTGAAATACGCGCTGCGTCACAGCGGGATCCAAAAGCGCTTCCCCTCTGCCAACTGCTTCGATCGCCCGGATTAAACCGTCACCACCAATCTGCTTTAACACATACCCCGAAGCCCCCGCGCGAATAGCCGAAAACAACATCTCGTCTTCAGCATAAGATGTCAAAATTATTACTCGCACATCAGGGTATTTTTGAGTAATATCCTCGCACACCTCAACGCCGGACACCCCCGGTAATCGAATATCCAACAACACAATATCTGGCTTAATCGCCTCAACCTTTTCCATGGTTTCTTTTGAATTAGCAGCTTCCCCCACTACCTCAAATTGTGGGTGATGCTCCAATAATGCCCGCAAACCCAGACGAACCACTTCGTGGTCATCAACCAGTAACAAACGCTGTTTAGACATTGTGTTTACCTCCAGGCAATCAAATATTCACATGCGCGATAAAATTTCCGTGTGTACATCTGTTATTGTACCCTAGCAGTTTGTCGGAGAGAAAGGTTTTTAATGACGTTGAGAGCAATGCGGGCATGAAAAGGGCACAGGAACGGGAAAAACTGCCTCGAAAATGCGTGATTCCTGAGCTGGATTTCTCCTGTTCTTGAGCAA
This sequence comes from Anaerolineaceae bacterium, assembly GCA_021107195.1. Lineage (GTDB taxonomy): Bacteria > Chloroflexota > Anaerolineae > Anaerolineales > Anaerolineaceae > SMBSF63. Next base: position 7,803 of record JAIOTF010000313.1, read on the forward strand.
CAGGCGCGTTTCAATAGCCCTCATCCAATCATGAGGGTGTGCATTCTCTTGAGATTGAAAGCCAGACAAATCAAACACCATTCGCCTGAGGCTGCTGTCAACCCGCGCAGAGAGAACTGCCGAAACCCCAGCACTTCCTTGATGATCCCAATGACGGGTTCCACGGTGCATTTACGCAAACGGTAGATCGCCTTGCCGATTTCAGTTTGGAGCTTGAAAGCCATTTTGACCTTCGGGCTGGCATCTTCTGGTGGCGGGTCCGGCA
>JAIOTF010000442.1 GCA_021107195.1 Anaerolineaceae bacterium
ATCCCTTTAAGTCAGAATAACCCTGAAAATCCTGATCTTGATGACAGCTTCTGAAACCCTTGGCGTATGGTATAATGTTGTTTCGTCTCTGGGGGTAAGATTTGGGGAAACCGATGTGAAAAAACACGAAAATTTGTACTGAAACTGGAGTTGTGTGTTATAATACTAGTTTGTATGCATTTATTAAATGAGGTCAATCGCTCTTGAACAAAGCGCCTGAGGAAAAGGCCTCAAGCGCTTTGTTTGGGTTGTTCTCGAGGTTACCATTCAGGAGGATTTTTTAGTGGAAACTAAAGGATTGGTGGCATTGCGAATCAGTCTGGCATCGCCAGAGAAAATTCGTAGTTGGTCTTACGGTGAAGTATTAAAACCAGAAACGATTAATTATCGGCGTCTGCGCCCCGAGAAAGACGGCCTTTTTTGTGAGGCTATCTTTGGGCCCACGCGCGACTGGCAATGTTATTGCGGGAAGTACAAGAACCCCCGCTATAAGGGTATTGTTTGTGATAAATGTGGTGTAGAAGTTACCCGTTCTGCTGTGCGCCGCGAACGCATGGGTCATATTGACCTGGCTTCCCCCGTTGCGCATATTTGGTATACCCGTCGCATTCCCTCCTATTTGGGTTTGCTGCTGGATATCTCTCGGCGCAATTTGGATCGCGTGCTCTATTTTGCACAATATATTGTTACCTTTGTTGATGAAGACGCCCGACAGAAGGCGTTGAAGCGCCTTGATGAAGAGATTTCAACTTCGGATCAGAGTATTCTAGATTCATTCAAAGAACAGATTGAGGGTGTTCAGGAAGAACGCAATCAAACGGTTGATGAGTTAAAGCAACAAAAAGATGACTTAAAATCGCGGGCAGATGAACAGATTGCAGCCAAGCTTGAGCCTGTGATGAAAGAAGGACAGAAACTGGAAATTGCCCTCCAGGATTCTCTTGGCAGTACCAAACGTAAAGATATCGTGTTTGAAGCCACTGAGACCGTGATTGTGAAGGTCGGCGAAACAGTTTCAAATTCACACATCAGTGAAGTGCAAACTGTTGTCAAACAGCGTTTGAATGAAATTGAAGATGAATTCAAGCAGGGCTTGAACCGCGAAGTTGCCGGATTGGATATGGCGATTGAAAAAGCCAAAGCAGAAGCGGACTTGAAGATACAGGTTTTGAACAATGAAATGGAAGATCATAAAGAAATTGCGCATGGCAAATCTGCTCAAATGCGCGAAGAAATTAATGATCTGCGCCCTTTCACCTTCCTGAGTGAAAGCCGCTACCGTGAATTAAAGTCCCGCTGGGGTCAGGTTTTCCGCGCAGATATGGGTGCGGAAGCATTCTATGATATCCTGCGCCGGCTTGATCTGGATCAACTTTCAGAAGACTTGTGGACTGAGGTGCGCACCACAAAAAGCAAGCAGAAGCGAAAGAAGGCAACCAATCGCTTGAAGGTGGTGGAGGCTTTCCGCCGTTCTGATAATCATCCAGAGTGGATGATTTTGACCGTGCTGCCGGTGATTCCGCCCGATTTGCGACCAATGGTGCAGTTGGATGGCGGCAGATTTGCCACTTCCGATTTGAACGACCTTTACCGACGGGTGATCAACCGCAATAACCGCTTGAAGCGGTTGCTTGAATTGGGCGCCCCGGATGTGATCGTGCGAAATGAGAAACGCATGCTCCAGGAAGCTGTTGATTCGCTGATCGATAATTCGCAGCGCGGCAAGGCGCTTTCTCGACGCGGACGACGTGAGTTGAAATCATTGAGCGATATGCTCAAGGGTAAGAAGGGCCGCTTCCGCCGTAACCTGCTGGGTAAGAGAGTCGACTATTCCGGGCGCTCGGTGATCGTGGTTGGTCCCACCCTGAAGCTTTATCAATGCGGTTTGCCGAAGGCAATGGCACTGGAGCTCTTTCGTCCGTTCGTGATTTCCCGGCTGGTTTCGAATCAATACGCAGCCAACGTCAAGGGCGCGCGGCGCTTCATTGAGCGCAACCGTCCTGAGGTTTGGGAAGTGCTGGAAGAGGTAATTAAAGAGCGTCCTGTATTGCTCAACCGTGCTCCTACTTTGCATCGTCTGGGTATTCAGGCATTTGAGCCGACCTTGATCGAGGGCAGCGCAATCCAGCTTCATCCGTTGGTAACAACGGCTTTCAACGCCGACTTTGACGGCGACCAGATGGCCGTGCATGTACCGCTTTCACAGAAGGCAGTTTGGGAAGCACGCAACCTGATGCTTTCATCGAACAACTTGCTTAAGCCGGCGGATGGCGAACCGATCATCAGTCCCTCCAAAGACATGGTTTTGGGTGTTTATTATCTGACCATCAGCGATGAGCGCCCTTATAAGGGAGATGGCAGGACATTTGCCAACCCGGATGAGGTTGAGCTGGCTTATCAACTGAACCAGATCGATATTCATGCAAAGATAAAAACGCGCGTAGTCACCTGGTACGATGAAAAATACAACCGACTTTCTAAACCGGTGGATATGTTGCTTGAGACGACTACTGGCCGGGTGTTGTTCAATCGCATCCTGCCGGAGGAAGTGCAATTTGTGGACTGGCCGCTTGATAAAGGCGGTGTAAAAGACTTGATCGGTGACGTTTATGAGATTTGCGGTTCGTCCGTTACCACTGATGTTGCCGACAAGATCAAGGATATTGGTTTCAAATTTGCAATGCGCTCAGGCGCAACCATTGCTGTTGCCGATATCAGTATTCCTGAAGAAAAAGAAGAAATCTTGCAGCAATCGCAGCAGGATGTGGAGAACGTAAACCAGTCATTCCGCCGCGGTCTTTTGACAGATCAAGAACGCAACGAACGTGTGATTGAGATTTGGCAGAATACTACCAAAGAAGTTGCCGAGAAGGTTCGTGCGAACATGGACCCAAATGGAAATCTGGCAACAATGGCCAATTCCGGTGCGACCAAAGGTGGTTTTGGCCCCATCGCACAGCTTGCTGGTATGCGTGGCTTGATGGCTGATCCGGCAGGACGAATCATTAACCTGCCTATCCAGTCCAATTTCCGTGAAGGTTTGACGGTATTGGAATATTTTATCTCTACGCATGGTGCACGAAAGGGTCTGGCAGATACGGCTTTGCGGACTGCGAATGCAGGCTATCTAACCCGTCGTCTGGTTGATGTTGCCCAGGATATCATTATCAATGAAAACGATTGTGGCACCACCGATGGTATTTACATTCGCCGATCTGAAAGTGTGGCTCGTCAGTCTTTGGCTTCACGTATCTATGGTCGCCTGGCTGCTGAACGGGTGATTGATCCTGAAACCGGTGAAGTGTTGATCGAACGCAATGAAATGATCGACCACGATCGTGCCAGCCGCATTGATGTTTCAGGTATTGAAGAGATCCTGGTGCGCTCGCCAATGACTTGTGAATTGCTGCATGGTGTTTGCGCTTCCTGTTATGGTATGGACCTCGGCCGAGGAAAATTGGTGACCGAGGGTGCTGCGGTGGGTATTGTTGCTGCGCAATCCATTGGTGAGCCTGGTACTCAGTTGACCCTGCGTACTTTCCATACCGGTGGTGTGGCGACTAGCGGCGATATCACCACGGGTTTGCCCCGTGTTGAGGAGCTTTTTGAAGCCCGGCGCGCGCCGAAGGGTGAAGCTGTGATGACGGCTATTTCTGGCCTGGTTTCAATCGCTCAGTCTGATCGTTACAGTGACCTGCGCGTGATTCGCGTGGAAAGCAGCGAGATGGTTTCGGATGAATACGAGGTGCCGGAAGGGTGGACGATCCAGTTAAAAGACGAAGATAATGTGGACGCTGGCGATATAGTTGCCGTCAAGGATGATGCCAAGATCACCGCACAACACGCTGGTCGAGTGCGTATTGAAGAACGAAAAGTCATCATCTCGTATGAACAGAAGGAATCTGAAGAATATGAAATTCCTACGGCTTCACGCTTAATGGTGAAAGAAGGTGACCATGTGGAGGCTGGACAACCTTTGACGGAAGGTTCACTCAATCCACATACTATTCTGGGAATCAATGGTAGAGATGCCTGTGAACTGTATTTGCTTTCTGAAGTCCAGAAAGTCTATCGGGCACAAGGCCAGAACATCCACGACAAACATTTTGAAGTGATCATTCGCAAGATGTTGAACAAGACACAGATCATTAATCCTGGCGACACGACATTACTGCCGATGGATCTTGTGGATCGTCTTGAATTGCGCCGGATCAACGAAAAGGCGCAGCAGGAAGGGAAGAATCCTGCCAGATTTGTGGAAGTGTTGCTTGGTGTCACGAAGGCCTCATTGAACACTGACTCCTTCCTTTCCGCTTCATCTTTCCAGCATACGATCAAAGTATTGGCTGGTGCAGCGATTGAATCCAAGGAAGATCCGCTGTTCGGTTTGAAAGAGAATGTGATCATTGGTAAGTTGATTCCCGCCGGTACAGGGTTTGAACCTGGACGGTTTGATGAAATTGAGGAAGGGGAAGTACCAGAGGGTGAAGAAGCAGACACGGAAGCAGACACAGAAGCTGAAAGTGAAGCTGAGTTGCCGGAAGTTACTGAATCACCTGAAGATCAGAAGGTGAAAGAGAACGAGGGCGAGGAATAAGTCTATTCGCTTCAATTCGCCGGAGGGTTGATGACCCTCCGGTTTTTGTTTTAATCGTTTAAAAATCGCTGAGCGGGTTGACGAAGAAGAGATTTCTTCTTATGATTATGGTACAAGATTTCTACTATAACTCGATAGTTGTGATTTAAGATACACAACATGAGAAAAATGCGGTAAATTAAG
>JAIOTF010000120.1 GCA_021107195.1 Anaerolineaceae bacterium
GATCAATCTGCGTGGCGGCATCCATCGCCCGGGCCAGTGCTTTGAAGATGGCTTCGGCCTGGTGATGATCATCACGCCCATACAGGACGCGCGTGTGGAGATTGCAGCGCGCCTCCCAGGCAAAGCTTTCCAGAAAATGCGGAAAGAGGGAAACCGGGATGCCGCCAAGGACAGGTGCGTGCCATTCAACATGGGTCACAGCATAAGGCCGGCCGGAAAAATCAACTGCAGCAAAGGCCAGGGATTCATCCATCGGGCAATAGGCAGAGGCCATGCGGACAATGCCGCGCCGGTCGCCAAGGGCTTCCCGGAAAGCCTGCCCCAGCGCCAGCCCCGTATCTTCAATGGTGTGGTGCGGGTCGATCTGCAAATCACCTTTGGCGTGCAGCTTAAGGTTGAAGAGACCGTGCACGGCAATCTGGGTAAGCATATGATCGAAGAACGGCACACCAGTGTCAATGTCGTGTTGGCCGGAACCATCGATGTCGAGCACAAGCTCGATCTGGGTTTCGTGCGTCGTACGGATGATCCTGCTTTGACGTGCTTGCGGGGCCGGTTTAACTGTGTCGCTCATGTCAGGCTCCTTTCGGAAGCGATCTGCATTAAAGTTTCATAGATGATTTTATTTTCTTCCGGGCGGCCAATGCTGATGCGGATGTAATTTTCCAGTAGCGGTGTGTCATAATAGCGCACCATGATGCCTTGCTGCAAGAGCATATCTTTTAATTCGATGGCCTGGATATTTTCTACCTGACACAAGATGAAGTTTGCCAGTGATGGATACGGGTGCAGGAAGGGAACAGATTTCAGCCGGTCGTACAGGCGGTCACGTTCCGCCCGTAGGCGGGCCACATTACCGGAAAGATAGTCCAAATCCTCCAGCGAAGCTAAGGCGGCTACATTGGCGGCCACATTTACATTATAGGGTTGTTTTGCTTTCCAAAGTGTAGAGAGGATCCAATTGGGGAATGCACCGTAACCAATGCGCAAGCCTGCCAACCCGGCCCATTTACTGAAGGTGCGCAGTACGATCAGGTTGTCCCGCTGTGGAACCTGTTGAATACGGCTTAGTTTTTCACCAAATCTGCCTCCGGCGGCGCCAATGAATTCGATGTAGGCTTCGTCCAGGATCACCAGCACAGGCAAGTCGAGCAGCGCATCAATTGTTTCTGGTTCCGGGAAGCCGCCATCCGGATTGTTGGGGGTGGTCAGAAAAATGGCTTTTGGCTGATGCTCAGCTATCGCCAGTTTAATCGCGTCCAGATTGATCGAGAAATCAGGCTCCCGTTGGATACTGATCACTTCGCCTGCATTGAGCCTGGTTTCGAAGGAATACATGCCGAAAGTCGGCGGACAATTAATAACTTTATCCCCGGGTTCGAGAATGAGGCGCAAGGTGAGGTCTATCAATTCGTCTGCGCCAGCGCCTGCTACCAGGTTCTCCATTGGCACGCCAGTGAAGTCTGCCAGTGCGGTGCGAAGCGCGCGGCTTTCGGGGTCCGGGTAGATATGCGGCCATCGGATTTCTGCCAGTGCCTGCCGGGCTTTGGCAGAAGGGCCATAAGAGTTTTCATTGGCGTCCAGTTTGATGATCTTTTCGGGATCACGACCCAAACGCTTTGAAAGTACTTCAAATGGTTCGATGGGGGTATATGGTGAAAAATCCGTGAAGCGTGAAGCAGTTTTCATAAGCGTACCCTGGCTGAGTTGGCGTGTGCATCAAGTTGTTCGGCAGATGCGATGGTGACCGCCGCAGGAGCGATCTGACGGGCGGTTTCTCGATCGAGAGCTATAAGACTGACCACGTGGACAAAGTCCATTACGTTGAGTGGTGAGTTGAAGTGCGCCGATCCGCCAGTGGGCATCACGTGGCTGGGACCGGCAACATAATCTCCGAGGACTTCAAAGGAGTGCTCGCCGACAAAGATGCCGCCGGCAGCGCTGATCTTTTCTGCCAGCCGCCAGGGGTCGGAAACAGCCAGGCAGAGATGCTCAGGTCCGTATTCGTTGGAAAGCTCTACTGCTTCCTGTAAATCACGGGTGAGGACAGCCCCGGAGCGATTATTCATTGAAGCGGCAATGATTTGATTGCGATTTCTTTCTTTAACCTGTTTCTCGACCTCTTGCCGGACTGCTTTGATCAAGGCTTTTGATGGAGAGAGCAGGATCGCGCTGGCCAGTACGTCGTGTTCGGCTTGCGCGAGCAAGTCAGCGGCAACCCATTCCGGGTTGGCGCTGTCATCAGCGATGACAATAGTTTCAGTTGGGCCAGCAATGCTGTCAATACCCACAAAGCCAAAAACCTGGCGTTTGGCAAGAGAGACAAAGAGATTGCCAGGGCCGTAGATTTTCTTTACGGGCCGGATGGACTGTGTGCCGTAAGCCATTGCAGCCACGGCCTGTGCACCGCCGATGGCATAAACCTCGGTCAGGCCAAGCATCGCAGCGGAGGCCAAAATCGTGGAGTTAATCTTGCCTGTTTGCCGGTTGGGCGGTGCGACAAGAACGATTTCGGCCACGCCGGCGACCTGGGCCGGAATGGCAGACATTAATACGGACGAGGGAAGCGGCGCGCTGCCTGCAGGGATATACAATCCTACGCGCAGGATTGGACGCATATACTGACCGACAGTGCCGCCCATCTTCTGTGTCATCCAGGACGTGATCGGTTGGGCTTCATGGAACTGGCGAATGCGTGAAGCGGCAAGTTCCAAAGCACTTCTTAGATCATCAGGGAGCTGCTGCAGGGCGGTTTGCAATTCTTCAGAGGGTACAGCAAAGCTGTTTGCTACGCTGCCGTCGAGTCGCTGTGACCATTCATGCAAAGCATCATCGCCGCGGCGGCGCACATCAATCAGAATTCGATCTACGGCCTGGGCAGGGCTCAAGGGTTCACCAAAGAGTTCGGCGGTGCGCTTCAGGACAGTTTCGGGCACCGGCATTTCATCCAGTGGAACTCTTTTCAGGATTGATTCTCGTGCTTCGTCGGGTTGAAAAATGCGGAACATTATTGACTCCTCTATTTGACCGAATTTATACCCAGTGCTTTGAGCATAGCAGCATAGCGCGGGGGTTCTTCATCGAAGATGTAGCTGACAGGCATTACAACCACGCCGCTGCCGCCAATCGCTCGTAGCTCCCCCACAGTTTTTACCAGTTCATTGCGCGGCACGATGATATTTACAGCATACCAGTTGGGATCTTCTTCGCGCACAATCACGCGGGAAATTGTGGGGCCTTGCAAGCCCGGGATTGAGCATTTCTCAAATATGCGGTTGGCAATTGTCTCCGGGGAAGTCCCGCGCATATTGGCAAAAACGGCGAGGTTATCTGTGGCACGAAGGTATGCTTCGATATACTCCAACAGTTGACGGGCAATACTTAACGTTAGAGAGTTTTCTTTCAATGATTGTTTGTTGCCAATTAAAACAGCCTGTGATTTAAGGATTAAGCCATCTTTTAATGGCCGCAGGCGATTGTCACGCAAAGTTTGACCGGAGGAAACGAGATCCGAGATTATATCAGCGTAACCGATGGAGGGGGCAGTTTCGAGTGTGCCTTCGGCATAGATCAAAGAGTAGTCTATATCCAATGTATCCATATATCTGGCGGTCACATTGGGAAATTTTGTTGCCACGCGCAAGGCTTCAGGCATGGATTTTGCTTTGGATTGAAGCGCCTCGATGTTTTGCACGTCTTGCCATTCTTCGGGGACAGCAAGTTTTAGAGCGCAGCCGCCAAATTTGAGATCATCATGCAGAATGAGGATGTCTTCAGTATCGCCGCGTTTCTCTTCCAGGATGTCGAGGCCTGTGATACCAAATTCAACACTTCCATCACGAACTGAGGAAACGATATCGCCTGGACGTTGGAAAAGGATGACCAGCTCTGGAAGATTGGGAATCCGGGCTTCGTATTGGCGCGGGTTGGGTTTATAAACCTTCAATCCGCACGCGCTGAGCAGGGCAAGACTATCATCGCAAAGGCGGCCTTTAGAAGGCAGTGATAGTCGAATGAGGCGGTTTTGTTTTGATGAGTTTTTCATAATTTCTCCTTGAAGTGGATCAAGAGATATGACACGGATAATAAAAAATCCCCGGTTCACCGGGGAGAGTGTGCAAAAGAGTTGCTGGGGTCTACATGACAAAACGCAACAGACCTCCACCGGTGGGGAGTTGATAAAGCTTTGTATGATGATGGGTAAATGCGTTCATTGCCATAGTGCGACTAATATAACAGCAACCGGGTGATTCGTCAACCACTTCGCAGAAAAAATGCTAGCCCCAAATAGCAATGTCCCTTGAATTACAAAGTAGAAATGTGCCCTTACGAAAACGAGCCATTTGAAAAAACAGAAACACAGGAAAGTAATTGACGATAGGTATGCATTCGGTTATCATTTAATGAATTAGATATATATCTAATGAATGGAGATAAGGGAATGGCGAAAATCACTTGGGAAACTGGTACTGCGTTTGATCTGTTTGTCAGCCTGTGTGTGTTGACCCATCCGGTAGGTTATGGACTGCGGCCAACCTGGGCGGCAGGTGTGCGTTCCAGACTGGCCGCTGAAGACAGAGGATTCATAGAGCGGGTGCAGCCATTTGTGTTGGTGCCGATCGCCTGGTTAATGAATTTGGAGGCAACCCCCAAAACAGCTTTGGCGGCGCTGCATGCTTTGGAGGCTTTGGCAGTCGGGGATCGACTTGCTGCACTGACGATCAATACAGCCATACCAATGAAAGTTCAAAATATTCTGCGCGGCACGATCCGCAGCGGTGGTTGGGATACAGATGAACAAACCGTTGTCAAAGCGTATTACCGGAAGCGGAACATAGTTCTCAAACCAGTGCAGATGGAAGCCATGATGAACGCCTGGCGTGACCCAGCACGTTTTGGGCAAAAATACCTGACAGCATTAAAGAGCTATTATGAGGTCTTCTTTGTAGAAGATGAAAAACATATTCAAGTTGCTCAGATGAAAGGGCTTGCGGCGGCACGGCGTCTGTCAGAACAGATGCCGCCAGGGCAATTGTTGGAGGCGTTGTCGCAAGGCATTCAATTTGAGAAATATTTCCATAGCGGGAGTGGGCAATTTCCAGATTTTGTTCTTGCCCCTTCTTTTTGGAGCAGTCCGCTTATCTTTGTGAATCGCATTGATGCTAACCGGGTTGGTATTGTGTTTGGCTGTAGAGATGATGAAGAAAGTTTGGTGGCTGGTGAAGTCGTGCCGCCAATGCTGGTAGCTCGCCTGAAGGCATTATCTGATCCAACCAGGCTGCGCATATTAAGGTATCTGGCAGAAGCTCCAATGACGCCCAGCCAATTGGCGAAGAATTTGAGACTGCGTCCTCCGACTGTGATTCATCATTTGAATCAACTTCGTCTGGCAGGGCTAGTGCAGATCATTCTTCTGGCAGAGGGGAAACGACGCTATGCTTTCCGGCAGGAAGGAGCGGAGGATGTCTTACACAGGACGCTGGAATTTATTCTTGCTGAAGAAGGCCCTGAAAATGTGGGCGACGACCATAGCCTCAAACTGAAAGCGAAATAGAACTTTGAAGATCAAAACTGTTTCGCTACGAGTACAACGTATGGGAAAATTGTATTTTCAGCGAATGCACCAGTTTCAGGTGAATGCTCGCAGATATTTATTCAGCGTTGTGCTGACAGGTGCAGCAATGGGGATTTACAACCTATTGTTTAATTTCTTCGTGCTCAGCCTGGGATATAACGAAGCCTTTATCGGTAAACTGGTTTCGTTGAATCATGTGAGCATCATATTCATGGCGGTTTTGTCAGGTCTTTTTATGAGCAGGATGAAACGAAAATGGGTGTTGTTTGGAGGAATTTTATCAACGGCACTATCAGTTATGGTGATGGTCTTAATACCCGAGCGCTGGGTCATTCTGGCGATGAGTGCATTGTTTGGCGGTTCACAATGTTTGATCAGGATTTCGATTGCACCTTTCCTGATGGAAAGCAGCGGAGAAGAGGAGCGAACATATCTCTTCAGCACAGCCTTTGCATTGCAGATGGCAGCGACCTTTGCGGGCAACTGGGCTGGCGGAAGACTGCCTGGCTGGTTGGTCCAGGCTGGTCTGGCGCTTGATGCTGAATCCGGGTATCGCACAGCATTGTTGGTGATGGTCGTTTTGACCTTGATGGGATTGATGCCCATCCTGCGCATACTGTCACAGCAGAATGTGCAGAAAGAAGCCACTGCAAAACTTCTATTGCCGGACATGATGAAATACTCCCATAAATTTGGAAAACTCATGATTCCCGTTTTGGCAACATCATTGGGCGCGGGGTTGATCATGCCTTTCATGAATGTGTTTTTTCGACATATCCATCACCAATCGGATGAGATGATCGGTCTTTTATTTGCCTTTGGTTCGTTGGCGATGGGGATTGGCATGGTTGCGGCGCCGCCGTTGGCAGAGAAACTGGGCAAGGTACAACTGTTTGCCTTCAGCAGGGGATTATCTTTGCCGTTCTTGGTGGTACTGGGGATTTCACCATGGTTTGGTTTGGCTGCCTTGGCGTATAACGCACGGATCATGTTAATGAATATGGCGGGACCTGTGTACCAAAATTTTGTCATGGAAGAGGTTGAGCCGCATTTACGGCCCGTGGCTGCCAGTATGCTGACGGTATTTGGCAGCCTGGGGTGGGGAGTAAGTTCGATGATCAGCGGCTGGCTGCAGGTCAATTATGGATTTGGGCCGGCCTTTGTTGGCGCGGGCATCGGATATGCATTGGGTGTATTTTCTTCGTGGTGGTTCTTCTTACGGCCACTGCGGATTGGCAAACCAACGAGTGCACCGGTGATAAGCGGTTGAGTGCAACCGTTATTCTTAACCGATACAGGAAAAGACAAATGATTATTGCACAATATCAGGGTGAGTTCTTTGCAATATCGGCCGCTTTTTTATGGGCGTTCTCAGCGATTCTGTTTGAACGACTTGGAAAAAAGATACGCCCGATTGAAATGACCTTGCTTAAGGGCACTTTTGCAGCGACCATGCTTGGCGCCACAATGTTTCTGTTGCGTGAACCCATTTCAAGTATCAATTCGCTGAGTTTGATCGTTCTTTTAATCAGCGGGGCGGTCGGAATTGGGATTGGGGACACGGCATATTTTGAAGCAATTAAAAATCTTGGAGCGCGCCAGGCGCTGCTACTGGGTACGCTGGCACCGCCTATGACGGCTCTGCTTGCGCTGATTTTTCTTGGAGAGGGAGTGGCACCGGTCTCATGGCTGGGTATTCTGATCACGGTAGGGGGCGTGGCCTGGGTCATTTCTGAACGGAGACGCAATGGGCAATTGCAAGCAAATGGCAACGTTGAACGCAATGTCCGACGCGGGGTTCTATTTGGTGTATTGGCCTCGTTGTCACAGGCCAGCGGCTTGATCCTTTCCCGGTATGCGTTTAGTTTTTCGACAATCAGTGCTCTGCAAAGTGCAATTTTGCGGCTGGCTGCTGGAGTAGTGGTATTGTATGCCTGGATCAAATATAAGAAACAGCCGTTGGGTAAGTGGCGTAAACAGCCCAAATCCTGGCGAACCTGGTTGATGATATTGCTGGTGTCATTTGTGGGTACATACGTTTGTATCTGGTTGCAGCAATTGGCTGTAAAATTTTCTCCGGCAGGTATAACGCAAACATTGTTAGCGACTAGTCCGCTCTTTATCCTTCCGATATCCGCTATTCGCAGAGAGAAATTAACCCTGCGGGCAATCCTGGGTGCGGGTGTTTCGCTGTTTGGAATCATGATATTATTTGGTTTGTTCGGATAAATGAGGAGCTATGCTATGCGCGAGAAACGTTTTGACGGCAAGCCTGAGGAATTACGCTCGCCTGAGCGAATCGCTGTTCTGGAGGTCAAAACAGTCATTGATCTGGTATTGCAAGATGTGCAAGCCGATAGTGTGCTGGACGCGGGTACAGGAAGTGGTCTATTCGCGGAGGCATTCCATAAGCAGGGTCTTGAAGCGGTATGCGTAGACGTTTCACAAGATATGCTTGATTTGGCAAGGCAATACTTGCCAGGAGCAGACCTGCGTTTAGGAAAAGCAGAAGCACTGCCTTTTCCTGATAGATATTGCGACCTTGTTTTTCTGGGGCATGTATTGCATGAAACAGATGTGCCGTTGCAGGCTTTGAAGGAAGCGCGCAGGGTTGGCCGTAAACGTACAGCGGTGCTGGAAGGCGTTATGATGAAGGCAATATAAGTTTTGGCCCACCGCGTGCGCACCGTTTGGCACGGGATCAGGTTCGGATTTGGTGCGAGCAAGCCGGTTTTGTGCGGTTTGAGAGCTATGCGTTGACCCATATGATGCTTTACTTAATGAGTGCTGCATAATTGAAATTTCCGCTTTGGAACAGGCAGGTTTGAAATGACTGAAATTATGATCAATTCTGAAAAATGTACCGGCTGTGGGGCATGTGTGGATGTGTGCAATGTTACCCAGGTTTATAAGATGCGGGACAAGAAGGCCGTTGTCGCTTCTGCGCGGCGATGTTGGCAGTGCGGGCAGTGCGTGGCTGTATGCCCGGTGGATGCAATTACACATTCTGCTTTCCCGCTGGAAAAATGCCCGCCAGTAGGGGAATATTCTGCGGCAGAAATCCTGCGGACGAATTCCATTTTGCAGAACCGGCGTTCTGTGCGCGTGTTCAAAAACAAGTCTGTTGAGAGAAGTGTCATCGAAGATTTGATCAAGGTCTCGCGCGGCGCGCCAAGCGCCAAGAATCGCCAGACGGTGGACTGGATCGCTATCGATAATCAGGAAAAAATTACGCAGATGAGAATCAAAACGGTGGCGGTCTTAGGCGATATTGCCAGGGATTTGCGGATTAAAGCACAGGGTCCTGGACTGGATGAAAAGTTACAGCGCCAGCACTTGCTTTATGCAAAATCCCTGGAATTTCTGGAGCGAAAGCAAGACAGAGGCGAGGATGCTGTATTTTATCGGGCGCCCGTCGTCTTGCTGGCGCATGTACCACTCGGAGAATTTGGGGTGGAGGACGCAGTGTATGCAGGGTACAGCCTGATGTTGGCAGCGCATATGCAGGGTTTAGGAACCTGTCAGATTGGTTATTTTTCAATTGCCCTGGCGCAGAACAGAGATTTACAGCAGGATGTAGGCGTACCAGAGGGACGAGAGATTGGACTGGCCATGATCCTGGGGTATCAGAAATACCGTTATCGCCGTGAAATCCCGCGCCGGACACCAGAAGTGGTTTGGCTTAACTGATAACCGGGAAATGAGCATGAAAACAAGCTCCAGCCCGTTTTGGCTGGAGCTTTATCGATTAAGAAACGCTTTCTATAATCCTTCGCCGTGTCCTGACATCTCGGCGATTTGGTCAATGCGGGCATCGAGTTCTTCGCCGAGGCCTTCGATATCTGCGTTAAGGAAGCCGCGAATGATCATCGAAATTGCCTGACGTTCCTCAATCCCGCGGGATTGTAGGTATTCAACCTGCTCGGGGGCGATTTTGCCGATGCTGGCCTCGTGGCTCATCTGCGCCTCGGGGTGTTGGGCGCGAATCCCAGGGGTGGATTCGATGAACCCTTTCTTTCCCGGGTCAAGGATCATCCCGGAACAGTCAATATGGGCGCGGCAACGGTTGCTCCCGACCAACAGCCCGGTCTGGGAAATCTGACCACCGGTACAGATGGCGCGATGTTCCAACTCCGCACTGGTATCCTTTCCATTCAGGTAGACCTCGCCGCCACTGATGATGTGAGAGCCGGTTGAGCCAAGGATAACGCTGTAATAGCGAGCTGATGCGCCATCGCCGTTCAGCCATGTTGTTGGGTTAGAGCGAATATCGGCGGCTGGGCGAAGGGAAACGTAATTACTTTCAAAGATTCCTTCTTCATCCACTGCTGTCGCAGAGTGGGGGCGGACAGATACCTTGGGTCCCCAACTATGCACCATAGTATTGGTGAAACGGGCACGCTTGCCGACGTATTGTTCACTTACAGCCAAGTGAACACCACTTGAAATCTCGTGTTGGGTAGCGCAGCCAGTGATGAGGGTCAGTTCAGCGTCATCTTCAATGATGACGATGTTGTGGATAGCCTGGGCGATGTTGGTGTGGGTGGTATAGAGGGCCGCCTGGTAAGGGAATTTCACTTTTGTGCCAGCATGTACGCGAATAAAGTAGCCTTGTGGAATTTCCTGGTTGGCGCAAAATCTGGTGATTTTGTTGGTGTCAGGGTCGATCAATTTCCAGGCGTATTTTTTTTGCAGCCAATCATATTTTTTCAATGCATCGGCGATTGGCAGCACTTCCAGGCCTTCGGCCTGGGTTTGGGAGCAGACGGTGTGGAAATCCTGCACGACGAAGGTGCCGGCTCGTTCAGGATTGTCGAAAAGGACACCGACTTCAGCCAGTTCCTGAGCGTCGATTTTTGAGAATTGAGAGGGCGCAATCAAGCTGGGCTGTGAGCTGCCGCTTTCAATGACAAAATCCTTGATCTCAATTTCTTCCGAAGGGGTCCAGGTGGATTCATTCATTATTGATTCACCTTTCGTTTGATGCAGGTCAGACATTGCGAATAGCCTGAGTCATAAATGGTGTCGAGAACAATCTGGGCATTTCCACAGCCTTCAATGGTGCCATCCAGCATCACGTGTGCTTTGTCAGCATACACGTTTTCAAGAATCTGACCAGTGTGTGTAATGATGAGGCCGGAGCGGCGGAATGCAGGGTGGCTAATGTCAATGGAAAAGAGGCGTTTTGCCATTTCACCAATTAATTCAAGCGCCTCAATGTCTACGCCTGAATCGGGTTCGTCCAGCATGGCAAATTTTGGCCGGGTGGCTAAAAGCTGCAAGAGTTCAACGCGGCGTATCTCTCCGCCGGATAGGCCATCGTTAATATCGCGGTCAAGGAATTTGTCCATACCGTTGGCTGTAATCAGGTCTTCCAGTTCACGCGCATTTGCAGCGTTTTGCGCGTAGGCATAATCCAGCACCTGGCGCAGGCGGACCCCTTTGATCGTCGGCGGTCGTTGCTGAGCCACAGCGATTCCTTTTCGGGCACGTTCCGTTAACCCAAGCTCGGTGATATCTTCGCCTTCAAAGATGATTTTGCCTGAGGTGATCTTATAGTCGGAGAATCCCATAATTGTCATCATTAATGAAGTTTTTCCACTGCCATTGGGACCAAAAATGGCGTGTACTTCACCTTCGGGGACTTCAATGTTAATCTTATTAAGAATTTCATCCCCACGGACGGTTACATTGAGATCATGAATTTCAAGAATATTGTTCATTGTTCCTTTCTGAACGTTTGCAGTTGTATGGGTTGCAAACGGGATTGTTTCAACAGAGGTAAGTATAACGCAGTCACAAGGGTTTTTGTATTATTCTGCACCCAGACCAGGGCCTACGCATGAAATTATGCTCCAAAAACGACAGTAGCAAGGTAATCTTTGCTCAAAGCGCATTTTAACCGCTTGGCCTTGATACTTCTTTTGCAAGACTTTTCCCGTCGTAACAAATTCAAC
>JAIOTF010000135.1 GCA_021107195.1 Anaerolineaceae bacterium
CAAGGATTTCAGGTGGTTGATGCATTCATTAGGGTCTGGGCCATACCCAACCAGATCGCCTAAACACCAGACCTGGTCAATGGCAGGCGCATCGTTTATGACTGCCTCAAGTGCGGTAATATTTGCATGGATGTCTGAGATGATTAATATCCGCATAATTTACTCTTTTGCCTCAGGGGTTGGGGTTGGGTGTGGAAGATCAAAATACAATTCCCAGCGGCCGTCGTGAGCTTGCCAGAAATCAGATAAAGGGTCAACAATAACGATCCAGGTATTGCCGGGTTTCAATGCCATTGGAGTTCCCCAGCTGTTGTAGAAGTGCATGGGGTGATAATGGTCAGATGCCCGCCAATATCCGTCAATCATCACGCCGTCACGGAAGAAGATGGCGCGCTGCTGCTCGCGAACATCCCAAACCAGGATTTGATGCAATGTGGGGGCGAACTCGACATATTCAGCAAAGACAATGATAACATTGGAAAAAGCCAATTGTTCATTGGTTAATCGATCTACAAGGGGGATTTGGGGGTATCGATTTTCTGGTGTGCCATTTTCATTTGTTTCAATTGTGCGCAAGTATTTGCCTGAATCAGGATCATAATGCCATTCACCGCGATTGCGTACGCTGTATTCAATACCAATCTGGATAGCAAACTGGTTGCTGAAAGGAACATCATCGTCAAAGAGCATGCCGTCCAGGTTTTTGCGGGTATTGTCCACCCCTTCGCCGAATGAAAAATCGCTCAAGGCAGCAGTGTCCACAAAAACGCCGGCCACACTGTGGGTTTCAGCACCACAGATGGGAGGGCACGCGGCATCGTCAAAGGAAATTGCTCGTTGGTCAAGTTCGTCTACCAGCACTTTATCTACCTTCGGGTCTGCATTACCGTAGGCAAGCACTCCCTGGTACATATTGACCAATTGGGCATCAATCAGGCGGCCAGAACGCAAGGGGCCAACTTTTTCGCAATCCTGGCTGTAATATAGGGCCAGGAATCGGTTTGCTTCTTCACCAATGTAGTATTCAAAAACAATATCGGCAAAAGAAAGTCCGGCATGCGGACGGCCATAGCGCGGATAATTTGATACTTTTATCAGCACAGGCCTTCTTTCAAGTTTTTCAATGTTTTCTTGTTCAAGCCCGGTGAGGGGATTGATATTTTCTGAGAAGCCAGTCAGCCCCAGGATAACGGGCACCTGGGTATTTGCAGGTTTTGGCAACGACAAGTTTTGAATGGCGATATTGCCTGGGGTGGGCGTCGGGTGAGTGGCATATGTTGGGATGACTTGTTCTGTTGGCGCTGAAGCGGGCAAAGTTGATGTCGGGAGAGCCGTTGCCGTTGGCAGGGGAGTTGGACTTTCCAAAATGGCTTGCAGCTCAGACACAAAACCGCTCTGACAGCCTGCCAGAACCGGGAGGGATATTATGAGGAGCACAATGGTGAATGTTTTGCGGCGGATTAACATAAGGTATTAATGATTGCCTCCGCGACAGCGGTTTTTTTCTGTAAGGGAAGGGTTTCTTTTTTGCCGTTTGCAAAAAGCAGAGTGACCTGATTGGTTTGCACAGCGAAACCAGAGTCTGGAGCAGAAATATCATTTGCCACGATGAGATCGAGTTTTTTGTCCTCCAATTTCGACTGGGCATTTTTCAACAGGTCCTGACTTTCGGCAGCAAAACCTACTGTTTTTTGTGGGAAGCCGGAGATTGTTTTCTGCCTGGCAACAGCTTTTAAGATATCAGTGGTCGATTCCAGATCCAAGAGTAATTTTTCGCTGCCTTTTTTGATCTTGTGGGTCGCTTTTATTGACGGGCGAAAATCTGCAACAGCAGCAGTCATGATTAAAGCAAAGGCATCACTGCTTTCTTTCAGAATGGCATCTGTCATCTCGGCCGCACTGGTGACAGGGATGAGATGCACCCCGTAAGGAGCGGTCAGGTTGGTTGGGCCTGATATGAGAGTAACGCGGGAGCCCATATCGACCGCCGCTTGTGCAACGGCATACCCCTGCAAACCGGTAGAGAGATTGCTCAGGAAGCGCACAGGGTCCAGGGCTTCGCGGGTGGGGCCTGCGGATACAACAAATTTCTTTCCTTGCAGCGGACCGGTTTTTCCAAAAACATACCGGATTGCGCTGAGTATTTTTGCTGGTTCGCTCATGCGGCCCAGTCCAACAAGTCCGGAAGCCAGGTGGCCTTCTTCAGGGCCGATGAACAGGGCATCGCGTTGTTTGAGGATATTCACATTGCTCTGGGTGGCAGTGTGGTCATACATGCCAGCATCCATCGCCGGAACAATGACTAAGGGGCATTTGGCAGCCAGGGCAGTGACACTGAGTAAATTGTCTCCGATGCCATGCGCCAGTTTTGCCATTGAGTTAGCTGAGGCGGGAGCGATCAGCATCAAATCAGCACTGTGTCCCAGTCCAATGTGGGTGACATGGCCTTCACCGCCCCAAAGATCAGCATCGACATAGGCTTTTCGACCCGTGACGGATTGAAAAGAGAGCGGGGAGATGAACTTGCAGGCGCTCTCCGTCAGAATGACATCGACCAAAGCACCTTGTTGGGTGAGTTTAGACGCAATATCGGCGGCTTTATATGCAGCGATAGAGCCGGTAACACCAAGTACGACACGTTTATTCTCAACAGGGTTTGCCATAATTACCGATTCATTTCCCAGAGGATTCGCAGTCCATCAAGTGTTAACCAGGGGGCGATCACATCAACTACAGAAGTTTCTTTGGCGACCAATTCTGCCAACCCGCCGGTGGCAACTACTTGCATTTCTTCGCCCAATTCTTTCCGGAAGCGGTCTACCATGCCTTCTACCAGTGCTACATAACCAAAGAGCAAGCCAGACTGAATGGCCTGCACGGTATTGGAACCAATCACTGACGGCGGGCGAAGGATATCGACGCGCGGTAGTTGCGCTGTGCGTGAAAAAAGAGCATCAGCGGCTATCCCGATCCCGGGGGAGATGGCACCGCCCAGGTATTCCCCTTTGGCGTTGATCGCATCAAAGGTTGTGGCCGTACCAAAATCCACCACGCAGGCCGGAACACTATGAAGTGTTTTCACGGCAACAGCATCGACGATGCGGTCCGCGCCGACGGATTTGGGGTTTTCGTAAAGGATGGGAATACCAGTTTTTACTTTATCGTCAATCAGCAGCGGCTCCTGATGCAGATACATCTGGCAGGCCTGAAGGATGCGGTTGGTGATTGGCGGTGATACAGACGCCAAACAGACTCCATCCAACTGTTGAATGGAACAGCCGCTGTGTTGGAGAAGTCCCAGGATTTGCAAGCCATATTCATCCGGCATGCGCTCGTAATTGGTCGCCAGCCGCCAACGAGCACCGAGTTTTTGCCCTTCGTATAAACCCAGGGTGAGATTGGTATTTCCAATATCAATAGTCAACAGCATAAATCACTCACTTTGCCGATAATTAAACTTGTTTCAATTCTAACTCAAAAATGACTGGGAACATACTTGATTCTTTGGTTTTTTCGGAATATTTACGATAAGTGGAACATTAATCCGAACGATGGATGGCAAAATACCGTGCCCCGGGGTGATGAACGATCAAGGCAGCGGTGGACTGTTCCGGAATCATCTGCCAGGCGGAGGTCAGTGACATGTCCAGCCATTCTGCTGCCGGAAGAAGTTCAAATACTTTTTGATGGTCAGCGATATCAGGGATCGCAGGATATCCCCAGGAGTAGCGCAGGCCTTGCTTTTCGGGTAACTTGAGCTCAGTGCGGATGCGGTGATGGATTAACTCGGCAGTGGCTTCGGCTGTCTGCACAGCCAGCCCGTGTGTGAAATAAGCTTCGCTGTATTCGCCGGTTTGTTGCAGGTTTTCAATGCGTTGGGTGGCGGTATGGCCAACGGTTACAATTTGGAAAGCAACGGTATCAAAGATTCCAGAGTCAAGTGGGGCAAAATAATCGGAAAGACATAATCTTCGACCAGCAGTCTGGCGCGGGAAGGAGAATCTGGTGAGAACCGGCGGCGTGTTTTCATTGAGTGATTGAGGTGCGTATATGACCAGGTCATTTCCATCAGATTGAGCAGGCCAATACCCATAAACGGCCTGCGGGATTAACCATGATCCTGTTTGGGCTTCTTGCCACATGGCTTTCAACCGTTGCTCGAGATCTGCTTCAAGCTGCTGTCGAATTTCTTTTTTCGCGTCTTTGCTGCCCCAGGACAGGCGGAAGAGCGATTTCTTATTCAGGAAGGGAAAAACTTCATCAAGAGGAATATCAAGTGCCCGTTTTGGCCCCCAGGCTGGAGGTTGAGGAATGGTATTGGCGACAGGGACTGTGGGGATTGTGCGGGAGGTGTCCTCATGGTGTGGTGTGGTTTTTATACTTGCCGGCTCCACAAGTTTCTTTTGGGTATGCTCAGCTTGCAAGGCTTGCCGGCGGGCGGGATTGCTCAAATCATCCAGCGCGGAAAGTCCATCAAAGGCATCTTTGCAGTAGAAGATACCGGGTTTGTAAGGGGAACCATCTTCAGTGTGAGAAATGCGCTGGCCGAATTGTCGGTTGATGGCAGCCCCGCCAATCAGCACGGGGATATCCAGGTTGCGACGGTGCAACTCGTTAATCACCCTGGGCATTTGCTGACTGGTGCTGACCAGTAAGGCGCTGAGCCCGATGGCAGTTGCCTGAGTTTGCTGCGCTTCATCGATGATGGTCTCAACTGGCACTTGTTTGCCGAGGTCGACGACTTCATAGCCATTGTTTGCAAGGATCGTTTTGACCAAATTCTTGCCAATGTCGTGCACATCGCCGTAGACAGTTGCAAGAACAATGATGCCTTTGGTTGTGCCGGCTTTCTTTTCCAGATAAGTTTCTACATGCGAAACGCAGTGTTTCATAACCTCTGCTGATTGCAACACGAAGGGCAGGATCAATTCGCCTTTTCCGAAGCGGTCTCCCACGTTTTTCATCGCGGGAAGCAGGACGGTGTTGAGCAGGTCAACGGCGGCCTGGTGCCGCTCGGTCTGGGGAAAATCCTGGAGAATGGCGTCGATGGTGGATTCCAATCCATCTTTGTGCCGATGCAGGATGCTCCAGTGCAGGCGCTCCTGGCGAGACAATCCATCCAGTATTTCCTGACGTGCGGTTTGCGCTTTGTTCTGATCGATACCTTGCGTCCCTTCAAAGCGTTCAATAACTTTCGCCAAGGCATCGGGATGTTTGTTGAAGATCAGGTCTTCCATTAAGCGGCGGTCGGCGGGATCAATCTCTGCGTAGGGTTTAATGGTGGCAGGATTAACGATGGCCATATCCAGTCCAGCCTGAACGGCGTGATATAGGAAAACGGAATTCAGCATGTGGCGTGCGGCGGGTTTTAAGCCGAAAGACACATTGCTGACACCGAGGGAGGTCAGTGTGCCAGGCAGGTTTTCCTTGACCCATTGAATACCCTTCAGAGTTTGCATGGCAGAATTCAGATATTCAGTTTCACCTGTGGCAAGGGTGAAGGTCAACACATCAAACACCAGGTCACAGGATTGAAAACCATATTCGTTCACGGCAATGTGATGAATGCGCTGTGCGATGGCAAGCTTTTGCTCGGCTGTTTTGGCCATGCCTTTTTCATCGATCGTCAGGGCGATCAGGGCAGCATTGTATTTTTTTGCCAGCGCAAGGATGTGGTCGGCTTTTTGTCGCCCGCTTTCCAGGTTGATGGAATTGATCAGGCAGCGGCCGGGGGCTGTTTTCAGGGCTGTTTCCAGTACATCGGGTTCGGTGGTGTCGATCACCAGCGGGGCTTCAATCACGGGCGACAGTATTTTTATCACCTGTGACATCATTTCTTGCTCATTGCCCGATTCGGTCAATGCCACACAAATATCAAGGGCATGTGCGCCGCTTTCTACCTGCTGGCGGGCAAGATCAAGAACCGCATCCATGTCAGAATTCAGAATGATCCGTTTGAATTTTCGACTGCCTTGGGTGTTCAGCCTTTCGCCAATCAGAAAAGGAGGCGGTTCCTGGGTCATTGAAACTGCATGAATACCGGAAGCCAGTTTGTTGTGGGAGTGGACGGGACGTGGCGACTGAAGGCGGCCACCGATTTTTTTTACCACTGCTTCAAGA
The DNA here is from genome assembly GCA_021107195.1 of Anaerolineaceae bacterium. Lineage (GTDB taxonomy): Bacteria > Chloroflexota > Anaerolineae > Anaerolineales > Anaerolineaceae > SMBSF63. The sequence goes on from JAIOTF010000135.1 coordinate 6,121, forward strand.
TGGCGTGGCGTTGAGCCGCAGCAACCGCCGGTAACGTTGACATGATATTTATCCACGAATTCGGCCAGCGCTTCAGCAAACGGCTCCGGCTGCATGGGATAAACAGCTTTGCCATTTTCATTTACGGGCAGGCCGGCATTGGGGATACAAGATACCCATTGCGTAGCGTGTTCTCCTAGAAACTGAATAGGCTGGCGCATGTGAGTGGGCCCGGTGGAACAGTTTAAGCCAATCACGTCAATTGGCATATCTTCCAGAATGGTCAGAGCAGCTTCAATATTGGTGCCGAGAAGCATACGGCCGCTTATGTCGAGTGTGATTTGGGCTTGAATGGGAAGATAGACCTGAGAGGTTTTAAATGCTTTTTGAATGGCGAGAATGATTGCGCGCGTTTCAGCAATGTCCTGTGAAGTCTCGATGAGCAGGAAATCTACACCGCCCCGGATCAGGGCAAGGGCCTGTTCGAAGAAAATGTCAACCAACTCATCAAAGGAAACTCTGGACATTTCCGGATCATTCATTGAGAGCAACTGGCCGGAAGGACCGATGGAGCCAGCCACAAAGCGAACCTGTCCTGAAGTCTCGGTGTATTCATCGGCGATGCGGCGAGCAATTGCTGCTGCTTTTTGATTGATCTCGGAGACTTTGTCTTGCAAATTGTATTCGCTCATGGTGAGCCGGTTGGCGCGGAAGGTGTCAGTTTCAATGACGTCTACCCCAACGTCCAAAAATGAACGATGGAGGTTTTCAACAACGTGGGGTGAGACAACGGCGAGATAATCATTACAACCGACGAATTTAACTCCGCCATAGTCTTCGGCTGTAAGATTCATGCTGTCGATATTTGTACCGGTAGCGCCATCAAGTATCAGCACGCGTTCTTGTATCGCGTCCAAATAGCGGCGATTGGTGTACTTTCGATCCATTTAATATGCTCCATGCTCTAACAAAGCAGGATTACTACCAGGTAATCCTGCGATGAATTTTTATCCAATTGCCTCGAATTGTATCATGATGGTGGCACATTTAATGCATAAATAAGTGTACTTGGCGGCCAGGTTGAAGTTCGGCTGCATTGGTTGAATTTCGTAACAGGGTTGGGGTTTCAAAGTTTATGCTGTGCAAAGGTTATTGCTATTACATTCAAAACTATTTCGACGGAAATCGGTTCGCTGCATTGCTTTGGGATATAATTTAGCCAGATGATATGCTGGAGAACCGGCTTACCTTTGATTGGGAGAGAAATCTAATGTCATCATTTCGTACATACCTTTATGCAGGATTGTTATTAGCTGTGGTGGGATTGGGGGGATTGTCACTGTTAATCTTTTTTATGTATCCGACATTAGGACCGCGCTGGTTGTTTTTCTTTATGCTGACCCTTGCGCTTTGCGGAATCGCATTACCGGCGGTTGCATATCTTCATCGCCGATTTCCGTCTGATCCTCCCGCAGATTGGGACACCATCTTGCGGCAGGTGATCTGGGTTGGTACCTATGGCAGTTTATTATCCTGGCTGCAATTGGGACGAGTGTTGACCCTGCCAATGGCTTTCTTTTTGGCACTTGGGTTTATTTTGATTGAATTCCTTGTTCGGCTGCGGGAACGAAGTCGCTGGCAGCCGCGGGAATAACAATATGAGTGATTTGAAGAATTTACCTTCCGTCGATCGATTATTGCAAACCAAGACTGCCGCAGAACTGGTAGCAATTTATGGGCGCTCCTTGACTTTGGAGGCGATCCGTAAGGAGCTGGCAGATGTGCGTAAGGCTTATGCCACCAGTCAGACCGTTCCGCAGCGAAGAGCATTGCTAGAAGCGGTGCACATGCGTCTGGAAGAATGGGTAACCCCCAGTTTGATACCAGTGATCAATGCAAAAGGCGTGGTGCTTCATACGAATTTAGGGCGAGCGCCACTGAGCCGTTCGGCATTCGAGATGATGTCCTATCTGTCTGCCGGTTACTCCACTTTGGAATTTGATCTGGAGAAGGGGAAACGAGGCTCGCGAACTTTGCATGCAGAAAAT
>JAIOTF010000393.1 GCA_021107195.1 Anaerolineaceae bacterium
CGCACCATCACCATCGTATCAGCCTCTTCCGAGGCTTTTTACAAAGACGATTTCGCGCCCCTTACCCCCGGTTTCGTCAGCGTACCCTATGGGGATGTTGAGACCATCAGAGCAGCCATTACCTCCAACACCGCCGCCGTGATGCTGGAGCCTGTACAGGGCGAAGCCGGCGTGATCATCCCGCCCAAAGGGTACCTGTCCGAAGTAAAAAAGATTTGTGAAGCAAATAACGTTCTTTTCATGGCAGATGAAATCCAAAGCGGACTGGGACGAACCGGCAAGCTCTTCGCCTGTGAACACGAAAATGTACGCCCAGACGTTATGATCGTTGGCAAAGCCCTTTCCGGCGGCTTTTATCCCGTCTCTGCGGTATTGGCAGATGCTGAAATTCTGGGTCTTTTCAGGCCCGGTGAACACGGCTCTACCTTCGGCGGCAACCCCCTGGCGGCTGCCATTGCCCGTGAAGCTTTGAAAGTGATCGTGGAAGAAAAGATGGTTGAGAATTCTGCCAGATTGGGAAAATACATGCTGGAGCAGTTACAGGCCATCAAAAGCCCCCACGTCCAACTTGTGCGTGGAAAAGGGCTGTTTATCGGCGTGGTTCTCAAGCCGGAAGCAGGCGGAGCGCGGCGCTTCTGCGAAGCCTTGCAGGCAGAAGGCATCCTGGCAAAGGAAACGCACGAGAGCGTTATTCGTTTTGCCCCACCGCTGATCATTGACCAGGAAACCATCGATTGGGCGCTTCCCAAGATCAGGAAAGTGCTGATGATGGCGTAACACCAGGAAAATGCTGCGCCCTGTCATTCCCGCACACAGCGCAGGGTAATTTTCCCTCCAATTGTTTTTCTACACCGCCTGACATTCAAAATCAGGCGGTGTCTTTCATGAAAACATACGCTGTAAGGGTGGCTGGGGTATACTTGAACTGTGTCAAACAAGACTGAAACAAGTATTGTTGAACCCTATCATAAAGGCATTTCCCTGGAGTCTGGCGAGGTAGAACATGATAAAAAAAGCAACAATCGTTGCAACGCTGGGGCCAAGCAGCAATGATGAAAATACGGTCCGGGCGATGGTTGAAGCCGGCATGGATGTGGCCCGTTTGAATTTCTCTCACGGAACGCACGACGAACACCTGGCACGGATCCATCTTGTCAGACATATCTCTGAAGAGCTTCAAAAACCTATCACCATTCTGCAAGACTTGCAGGGCCCAAAATTACGCGTCGGGAACCTACCCAAGGAAGGCGTCCCGCTTGAAGCAGGTCAAAAAATCATCCTTGCCCCAACCAAATCCGTCCATGATATGCCCAACGATCAAACAATAACCAGCATTCCGATGGAAGTCCCCAACCTTGTCAATAGTGTGGCGGCAGGAGACCGCATCCTTCTCGATGATGGCCTGCTTGAATTGACAACGTTGAAGGTCGGCGATGATTTTATTGAAGCTGAAGTCGTCCTGGGGGGCGTCCTTAAATCTCACAAGGGCGTCAATTTACCTGGCGCTGCATTGGAAATCCCCGCTTTAACCAAAAAAGACCTGAAAGACCTTGAATTCGGACTCAAATCGAATATAGACGCCGTGGCAATTTCATTTGTCCAATCCGCCGATGATATTGTCAGACTCCGTTCCGCCATGCAAAGACTGAACCCCGCCAAAACCAACACGCCCATCATTGCAAAGCTTGAAAGACCCCGAGCGATGGACAATCTGGAAAGCATCCTTGAGGTCGCCGACGGGGTCATGGTTGCCCGCGGTGACCTGGCAGTTGAAACATCCCCCTCTCAGGTGCCCATTATGCAAAAGAGGATCATTGAAGCAGCCAATCAACAGGCCAAGATCGTCATCACAGCCACCCAGATGCTGGATTCCATGATCCATAATCCGCGCCCCACGCGGGCGGAAGCTTCCGATGTCGCCAACGCCATCTTCGATGGGACTGACGCCGTGATGTTGTCAGGTGAAACCGCAGCAGGTGCTTATCCTGTCGAGAGCGTGGCAATGATGAGCCGTATCGTCAAGGAAGCAGAAAATAATTTCCCCAAATGGGGGCAGCCGCAGTCCCAAACCCATGTCAGCTCAATGGATGACGCTGTGTCGATCACCAGGGCAGCCCGCGAGCTTGCACAGGACCGTCAGGTTGTCTGCATCGCAGTTTTCACCCAATCCGGAAAGACTGCGTTATTGATGTCGAAAGCCCGGCCGCCTGTGCCGATCATCGCCTTGACGCCAGAGTGGCGAACATATTCCCGTTTGGGTTTGTACTGGGGTGTAACACCTTTCCTGGTTCCCTATGCGACCAGTGTCGAAAGCATGCTCTCCCATATCGAAGCGGCGCTGATCGCCAATACAGAATTAACCCCAGGCCAGCAGGTCGTTGTCATTTCCGGTCTCCCGGTTGGCGCAATGCGCCCCCCTAATTTCACCCTTCTCCACACGATCGGAGAAACACTGCACCCGTAACCCTATTCCACACAAACGAGGATAACATGCAAGTTAGAGTAATTGACACCACCAATCCCAGGGACATTCAAAAATTCATTCAATTACCCTTTGACCTCTACAAAGGGTCTGAATTTTGGGTGCCACCTTTCATCTCTGAAATGAAGACCGTCATGGACCGCCGGAAACATCCCTTCTACCAACACTCAGATGCTGCTTTCCTGCTGGCTGAAAGCGAAGGTGTACCGGTTGGGCGTATTGCCATCCTCCATCAAAAAAATTACAGCGCCTTCCATAAGGCCCAGTATGGTTTTTTCTACTATTTTGATGTCATTGATGATATTCAAGTTGTCAGGGCATTGTTCGATTCAGCCATCAGCTGGGCACAAAAACGAGGCGTTGAGTTTATTCTGGGCCCTAAAGGTTTCGCCCGCTCGAGTGGCGCCGGCCTTTTGGTTGAAGGCTTCGAATACCTGCCGTCCGTGGGAATGAATTACAGCTATCCATATTACAAAGATTTCGTAGAGGACTCGGGATTCACCAAGTGGACGGATCACTTATCCGGTTTTATGACAGCAGACCAACAGATAGACCCTCGAGTCCATGAGGTTGCAGAAAAAGTCAAAAAACGCAAGGGTTTTAAAATTGTTTCATTTAAAACAAAAACGGAAATGCGCAAGATGATACCGGCAATTAACACCGTCAACCGCGAAGCCTTTCAAAATAATCCGGGGTACTACCCTTCAACTCCAGCGGAATTTGAGATGCTGGCGAAGAATATGATCCAGATATTAGACCCCGGGCTTCCCAAGCTGATCCTGAAAGATGACGAAGTCGCTGGTTTCATCATCGCATACCGCAATATTTCGCGCGGCATTCAAAGGTGCAAAGGCAAAATGTGGCCTGTCGGATGGATCGAGCTGCTTAAGGATAAGAAGCAATCGCGCCTGATTGACATAAATGGCGTTGGGCTACTTCCAAAATATCAGGGGCTGGGTGCGAACGCCTTGCTATATTCCGAGTTGGAAAAAACGATCCGGTCAACAGGCTGTGAGTCGGCAGAATTTATTCAGATTGACGAACAGAATTACAAAAGCAAATCTGATATGGAACGCATCGGTGTAGCCTGGCACAAACGCCATCGAACCTATCAACTGACCATCAAGTAAAGGTACAGGCATGAGTACATACTCAACCCACGACACTGCGCCACATCAACAGTCCAGCCCCGCCAAGAAGTTGTCGGTATTCTCAAAACTCTTGTATGGCAGTGGCGACGGAGGGCGCGCCAGCTTTAACACCCTTCGGCAGATCTTCTATGCCATCTTCCTCACTGATATCGTTGGAATCGACCCCCGACTGGCATCCATTGCAGCCCTGGTCAGCATTATCTGGGACGCGATCAACGATCCGATCGTCGGCTCGCTCAGCGACAATGTCCGCACCCGTTGGGGACGCCGACGTCCGTTTTTGCTCATCTTTGCCATCCCCTTCGCCCTGGCTTTCGTTCTGCTCTGGTGGGCGCCACCCTGGCATTCTCAATTTGCTCTCGTTGCGCATGTAACCCTGGCATATATGGTCAGCGATACCATTCAAACCCTGATCACTGTGCCCTACCTTGCGCTAACGCCTGAAATTGCAAAAGATTACGATGAGCGCACCTCATTAACCAGCTTTCGCATGTTCTTCAACCTTGTTGCCTCGTTGCTCACGGCCGTGCTGGCGCCAGAATTAATTGATCATTTTGTTGCTTCAGGCATGTCCGTTCAACAAAGTTATCTTGGCGTAGCCGCCATCTTCGGTGGTGCCGCTGTACTTCCATTCCTGTTGATCTTCGCTTTCCTGAAAGAAAAAGAAATCCCCCCCACCATTCCACCCGAGCAAACGACTTTCAAAAGGACATTACTCGAATTATGGCAAAACCGCCCTTTTCGCTACGCCACAGGAATCTATGTCCTGAATTGGATCGCCTTTGATGTTGTTGCCCTGATGGTCCCTTTCTACCTCTTATACTGGATTTCCAAAGGTGATCTGCTCGCAAAATTCAGTCTTTTTGGTGCAAACATTTCTCTGGAATCGATTGTGCTTGGTGCCATTTTTATTGTCGCCATCCTCACCCTTCCACTGTGGAATTGGCTGGCCATAAAATTCAGCAAAACCAAAGCATATATCATTGGTGCTGCTATCTGGGCAGTGCTTCAACTCCTTGTCTTCCTGTTAGTCCCGGAACAAAAAGGTTTCATGGTCTTACTGGCCGCATTGATCGGTATTACAACCTCAAATGCCCACATTATTCCAGAAGCAGTTTTTCCCGATGTGATCGACTGGGGCGAATTAAAAACAAGCACACGCCGCGAAGGCATGTATTACGGTGCCATCCACTTTATGCGAAAACTGGCTAGTGCTGCGGCGGTCTTCCTTTCTTTGCAGGTGTTGGGGTGGTTTGGGTACCAAACTCCTCCCGAAGACACCCTGGTATTCACACAACCGTCTTCCGCACTTCTTGCTATTCGGATAATGACCGGTCCCTTTATTACACTGCTGCTGCTCGGCGCCATTGGATTTGCTTTGCGTTACCCCATCACACGCTCTCGACAAGCCCGCATTCAAAACTCTTTGCGCAGGCGGAAAATAATTTCTTGAAACGATCAAAAGAAGAATCTACAAATTACACACACCGGAGCTGCAATTTTGCTAGCAGCTCCGGTGTGTGTTTCACATTACAGCCCTGCACGATACGAGTTTGTTGTAAGGAGACGGTTTTGTTAATTTGGCTATGCGAATATTTTTTTTGCTCGCCCAATCACTTCTACAACATCCAGCTATTTACCATTTCCAATGTTTCGTCTGCCGGTCTGAGCTTTTCATTTGGCAGCCTGTTTAATGCAGCGTCTGGCAGATTAAATGATTCATACATTGGCTCTTGTTTCGTATCAAGGTAAATCAATCCTGTCAGCAGTAAATTATTTATCTCTGCGTCTTCCAGCATGATAAATGCCTGGAATCGATTGGTTGGATCATAATCACCACCAATCTTCTTGATCAAAATTGAAGTGCCATCGTGCAGTTCAATTTCCTTAACCGTACCCTCTTCAAATTCATCAATTACAATTTCTTCCCGGTCCGGGATGAATGAGATTTCATGAATTTGGCGTTCGTGCTTCTTGCCCCATGCATAAGAATGGATAGATTGATCCAGGTTATGGAAAGTAACGCATGGACTAATCACGTCGATCACTGCGGTGCCGTTATGATTTAGCGCGGCTTTTATCAATTCCCGCAGTTGTTTTGGATCTCCCGCAAAAGCGCGCGCCACAAACGTTGCATTTGCCGCCATTGCTTCCATACAGATATCCACAGGCAAATACGGATTTTTACCTTGCCGCTTCAGTTCCAGATTTTTCTCAGCGGTTGGTGAAAACTGTCCTTTTGTAAGCCCATACACGCCATTGTTGGCAATGATGTATACCAATGGCAAATTTCGCCGGCACACATGCTTGAACTGCCCCATGCCTATGCTGGCCGAATCACCATCACCCGAAAGACCAATGCCGATCAAACTCGTGTCAGCAAACAACGCGCCTGTTGCCAGTGAGGGCATTCGACCATGCAATCCATTAAATCCAAAAGATCTGCTCAGGAAATAGGTGGGACATTTACTGGAGCATCCAATCCCTGAGAATTTCACAACATCTTCCGGTGAGATATTCAATGCATAGCAAGCGGCAATGATTTGTGCTGCGATTGCATTATGTCCACAACCCTTACACAAAGTGCTTGGCGCGCCCCGATAATCTTCACGGGTTAACCCGATGGCATTTGTCTTGGTATCTCTTGAGAAATTTCCCATAATCAATCACGCTCCTTCACGACAATTTGATCTGTGATCCAGGCGGCCGAAAGTGGCATCCCATCGATTTTAGAAAGCTTGCGTAAATCACGTGCAAGATCTGGAAATTCCAGTGTAAGCAGTTGTTTTAGCTGTCCGTCACGATTGGTCTCAATTACATAAGTCTTTTCATGATTGCAGATAAAAGCTGGCACTTCATCTGTAAACGGTAAGGCTCGAATGCGCAAATAATCTGTACGGATTCCCTTCTTCGCTAACAGATCGCGCGCTTCCTCAACAGCAGGGTAAGTAGATCCACTGGTAATAATTCCTATCTCTGCCTTCTCCATTTTTTCATCAACTGGCTTTGGCAAAACCTCTTTCGCCGTTTCCAGCTTCAACGACAGCCGGTCCAAACCCCGTTTCCAGGTTTCCGGGTCCTCGCTGTACCCTGCATAATCATCATGACCCGTTCCGCGAGCAAAATAGGAGCTGCCAATCCGTCGATTGCCGGGTACAGTTCGATACGGAACGCCATCGCCATCAATGTCCAAATATCGTCCCCACTTCTTTCCCAACACATTGAGACGTTCTTCTATCGCTTCAAAATCTTTTTCCCACAAGACCTTACCACGTTTTATCGGCTCATCCGGATATTCAAATGGCTTTGACAACCAATGATTCATGCCCAGATCAAGATCGCTCATCACAATGACTGGCGTCTGAAATTCTTCTGCGATATCAAGCGCTCGCCAACCAAACTCAAAACACTCACGCACCGAACCAGGAATCAGAATAATGAATTGAGTATCACCATGACCCATAAAGTGGGCAAAGGTCAAATCGCCCTGGGCTGAGCGAGTCGGCAATCCCGTGCTCGGCCCAACCCGCTGTACGTCCCACACCACTACAGGGACTTCAGCATAGTACGCCAGCCCCAGGTATTCCGCCATCAAAGACAGCCCTGGACCTGAAGTAGCCGTCATCGCCCGCAAGCCGCCCCAACCGGCACCAATGGTCATCCCAATCGCCGATAGTTCATCCTCAGCCTGCACGATCGCATAACTGGCTTTCCCAGTCTCTTCATCTGTTCGTAACAAGGGAAGATATTCAATTAATGCTTCCGGCAAGCTGGTAGCTGGCGTGATCGGGTACCAACCAGAAAATTGCATGCCGCCATATATCGAACCCAACGCAGCAGCGGAGTTGCCATCTGCCAAAATATACCCCTCTGTAGCGTTCATCGGCGCAACCCGATATGGGTCTTTCTTGACAAGATTTTCTGCCGCCCAATCAAAACCAGCCCTGACCGCGCCATAATTCATATCGAGGGCTGAATGTTTCTCCTTGAAGTGATACGCCAGTGCTTCTTTGACCTTTGACAAATCAATTTCCAAAACTTGCGCCAGGATACCAACGTAGATCATATTTTCCACATAGGTTCTGATCTGCCGTGGAATTTCAAGTTCACTCGATATTTTTTTGATCGGCATAGGATATAAAACAATATCATCACGCATCCTTGGCAGATCGAGATGGTCTGCGTAAAGCAACACCCCGCCATTCACCAACCAATCCGCTTCTTCCAGAATTGTTTTCTGGTTCATGGCAACAACCACTGCGTCTTTCTCCAGACGGCCTAAATACCCCTGCTCGCTCACGCGAATTGTGAACCAGGTTGGCAATCCTTTAATATTGGAGGGGAATATATTCCGACCTGAAACCGGAATTCCCATTTTGAACAGGGCGCGAAGAACGGTAAGATTGGCTGTTGCACTGCCTGATCCATTTACCGTGCTGAAGGTAATACAAAAATCATTTACATACGGTGCAGACAGACTTTCATCAGTTATAACCTGAACCGGCGTCATAAATTCTCCTTATTAAAATATGAAAAGTTTGAGAAAACTCAAATTTACTCAAACTTTTGGCTCGAAAGTGGCCTTGGCCGCTGATACAGCAAATCCTTATGCTCAATGAGCGCTTCAAACCCTGCCTGGTAATTTTCAGAACAAATGGCGTCAACCATCTGCTCATGATACTTCCAAATATGTTTTAAATATTCGTGATCTGCATAAACATCTAATCCCAGTGCCTCATAAAGATCCCAATAAGATTCGAAAATTCCTGTAACAAATGTATTGTTAAGGCGTTGGTAAATGGATAAATGTAATTTTCGGTGTTCTTGGTGTGGGATTTGTACTGGGTCGCGTTCTAATTTTTCATTTGCCTGTGACAACAATGCGCGCAGCTTTTCTTTGTCCTCGATCGTCAATAAGCTGACCGCCTCTAGCCAATAGGCAGCTTCCAAATGGTTACGCAGGTCAGAAAATTTTTTGAAATAATCCTCATCCAGCTTGATTGCGTAGGATAAACTGTGACGCACTGTGGGGTAAAAAGAATAGGACAGCCTGCGAATGCCTGTCCTGGGCTTAACTTCAACCCACCCCAATGCACGGGCCACTTCCAGCTGTTCCCGCACACCGGCTACACTTACCCCCAACTCTTGACTGAGAACGGTCAACGGCGGCAGCACTGAATGACCATTGTCTTTGGTGCTTGCAAGATATCGGATGAAATCAGAAAGTGGCGCTAAAGGCAGTTTTCTTTTTGGCATCGCTTGCGTCCTGAAATTTCATTCATCATATTAATCAGATGAATTAATTAAAGCGAGTATAGCACGCCCATTATGGACTGTCAAGAAATCGCCTCGCCTGAAAACCATGCACGCCTAGCCAAAAAAACTGATCGTTACCTGAACGACCAGTTTCTAATACTTTGCAATGTTCATCTCAGCGATTATTGGATTTTTTCTTTCCATCACGCGGTTGCTGGTTCTCCGGAGGCTTGACTTGAATCTCGTCTTTGGTGAATTCGCGCCTCCCAATCTCGGGGATATAAACCACAACTGTCCCTTTCAAAGCAAGAACATCAATCACCTTTCCTTCTCCATCTGGTGTAATGACCTTTTTGTTTCGTTTGGGAAGTCCCTTGCGTGCTATCGAATATTGTTTGTATTCATAATTCAGACAACACCGGAGCCTTCCACACATGCCGGTGATTTCAGTTGGCGTCAAGGAGATGCCTTGTTCCTTCGCCATTCGGATCGAAATTGAGTTGAATTCCATCAGGAATTTTGAGCAACATCGTTTTTCCAGGCCGCAAGCACCCATCCCTTCCAGGTATTTTGCCACATCTCGCGGCCCAATCTGACGCATATCGACTCTCGCCGGCGAAAAACTACGCTGTAATGCTTTCCTTATTGAACGCAAATCAACTTTTTCTTCGCCTTCTGTGTTGAACAAAATCGTTAAAGAAGACCCATCAAAGCTGTATTCAGAAGCAACGATCTTAATGCCGTCATAGCCAAGTTCTGCCGCCTTGGACTTCGCTGTTTTTACAACGTCGTTTTCTTTCTTCTGCCAGCTTTGCCGAAGCAGCAAGTCTTGTGGTGTAGCCCTGCGATCAATCGGTTTTCGAGGCGCGCCCTCACCCGATAATTCAGATAAAGGCACCAACTGCACAACTTCCCCAAGTTGCCAGCCGCGGCTTGTCTCAACAACTGCAAAATCTCCAACAACCAGGCCCTTCACACCATTTGCTGTGAAATGATAAACGCGCCCGACCTTGGAAAACCGCAATCCAACAATAAGCTTATCTTTGCCAGCCATACCTATTCTTTTTTCTCGGAGTCAAGCGTTGCGAGGCTCAATCGTGCCGCAACATCCTCGGCAATCTGCCTTAATGCTTTTGCGGAGGCAGCCTCAGGATCTGCCACAACAATCGGCACGCCTTCATCTCCGCCGATACGTACAGAGGGATCCAATGGAATTTGACCAATAAAAGGAACGCCCGCATGTTCAGCCAGACTTTTGCCGCCACCAGAACCAAAGACATCCATCTCGGTGCCATCAGGCAGCACTAAATAACTCATGTTTTCGACCACACCCAAAACCGGAATATCCAATTTCTTGAACATCTGCAATCCACGGCTGGCATCTTCTAGTGACACTTGCTGTGGAAGTGTAACGATCACGCCACCGCTGACCGGCAGGAACTGTCCAAGACTTAACTGAACATCTCCCGTTCCTGGGGGCAAATCAACAACTAAATAATCCAGGCTGCCCCACTCAACATCCTCCAGAAATTGCTTAATTGCAGAGTGAAGCAGTGGCCCACGCCAGATCAATGGCTGGTCAGGCTTGACCATGAACCCAATTGACATAAGCTTTACCCCGTAAGCAACAGCGGGGATCAAGCCATTTTCACCAGCAGGAGGCAGACGCTTGACGCCCATCATTGTCGGCACATTAGGCCCGTAGATATCTGCATCCAGCAAGCCAACCGCAGCACCACTTTGCGCTAACACAATGGCAATATTCACTGCCACAGTGCTTTTTCCCACGCCACCCTTGCCAGAAGCAACTGCAATCACATTTTGCACAGGGTCTTTTAACAAGCCGCGCTCTCTCCCATCTGAACGTACCTTTGCCGTCATTTTGATGTCCACTGTCTCAACACCAGGTACCGCTTCAACCGCCTGGCGTGCATCAGCTTCAATTTTTGTGCGCAGCGGGCATGCAGGAGTAGTCAACTCAATAGAAAATGAAACACTCCCACCTGAAACCGTCACGTCTTTGATCATATTTAGAGTAACGAGGTCTCTGTGGAGTTCCGGGTCCATCACAGTTCGCAAAGCTACCAGAACATCTTCTTTTGTTAGATTAGCCGTCATTGTTCTCAGAATCCTTTCTTCAAAAAGACAGTTCTTCAAACCTCTTGAGAATTGTCTCGGTTTAATAAATACTCTTGAATTTCATCACAGTATAACTGGAATTCACCGATCAGGGTCTCATCGGTCTCTCGAATCCTTTTTACTGTTCTTTGAGCACATTGTGTACAACCACGCATAGCGCGAAATGAATCTGCATTGCAGGTTAAACAACCTCCCATTCGCACCATCATAAGAACAAATGCCTTTTGCTTCACATAATCGTCATTCGCACCCATCACATCGGCGATCAATTGATCCCATCCTTCGCCACGCAATTGGGTTAACTCCGGAATCACACGAAGCGGGAAAAGCAATTCTGTATCTTCATTGAACATAATTGTAGTAAGCCCTTGTTAACAACGCACATTTAACACACCAAAGTATAGCACTATTTTTACAAATCATTACCGTTTATATGCGCCAGCATCGATTATAATCATGAATACTTTGCAGCAAAATACAAGGAGTAAATTTTATGCCATCCATTGAAGCACGAAAAGAATTTAATGATACCTCGCCCACTGATTGCTACAATGCCGCGGAAAAATGTGTTGAAACGCTTGGGTTTAGTTTTGTAAAGAAGCGCCCTCTTGGCTGGTTCTTGCAGATCAAAAACGCCTCACTCAACGCCAACATTGCATTTCGCCCTGGTACCAACACAATGGGCACTTTCTCGCTTTCAAGCAATACGGAATCCGAAGATGCTTTACAGAAAAGCGCCAGTGAATTTGCGGAGGCGATTCGCAAGAATCTGTAAATACCCTGTTTTCTGATCCAAAAACCGGCTCGTTTATGAGCCGGTTTTGCTTTTTGATTGGTATACATCTCGGCTATGCGAATAGGTCGATCTGTTTTCCGGAAAAGTTTTACAATTTTTCCTGATCAGCTTTCACAAGTTCCACAAGGTGCTCTGCATTGAATATCTTTTTCAAATTTTCGCTGTTTTTCACAACAGGTAAAGTTTTCCCAGGGACAGCGATCAAAGGATACCACCCGGTTTGCGCCAAAGCATCCCACGATATTTCCGCCGCATCCAGGATCTTTTGCATCTGAGGAACGCTATTTCCCTTCCTGATATCAAAATCATTCTCGGAAATTTGCGATATCAAAGCCGTTAATATTGCAGCATACGTTCGGCGTCCAAGCACATTTAACAAAATCAATAATAGAATAATGCCGTTGATCCAAAAACTATTTGCCAAATAAAAATCAAGCAACGCGCTTCCCCATGAGCCGAGTGTAGAACGTACCAAAAAATCCAGCATTTTACTTTCTCCCAAGAATCGGGCGGTCAAATATCTGACCGCCCGATGTGAAACAAACTATGAAACACCTGCTGATGTGCTTCTTATTCTTC
>JAIOTF010000178.1 GCA_021107195.1 Anaerolineaceae bacterium
CCCTCCTCAGTAATCACTATCCTGACTCTGCTTCTAAACCCATCTGTAGTTTTTGAGATGCTTGTTGAAATCTTATGCCGGAAGGTCGTAGCACATCCGTCGATTAACAACTTAAGCCGGTCATGGTGCATTGATTGAGAGACCGTTTGAGAAGTCATCAAATCTGAAGTTCCCCCCTTCCCCACGCTGCGCGGAGGGAGGGGAATTGCTTTTCATCCTTCCCTCATCTTGGGGGAAGGACCGGGGATGGGGGTTTTCAAATGGCCTCTGAGATTTCGACACTGATCAAATCTACGTTGGGTGTGCGGATCGCATTGTTCTGTATAATCTGACGGTGGAAATAGATGTAAACCTCCAATACTGGGGAGGTGATACAACATGTCTATGGTGTACACCGAGAGCGACTTTATTTCTATCATCGGTTTAGCAGAGCTATTACCTGGCTAGCTTTTGGAATCCTGTCGTGTTAGGAACACGGTTTATCGCAGTGTTATTGAGATTCAGTCTAAGGAAAACCAACGCCATGAGCAGCATCTTGTTCGTCCACAATGCCCTCAAATCCTTTGTAAAAATCGACAGGGATCTGCTGGCGGAAAAATGGCATGTTCAGGAACTTTTTCTCCCATCACCACAAAAGATTAATCCTTTTGCAGTTTTCCGCGCAGTGCAGCGTAACGATCTCGTTGTCGCATGGTTTGCCAGCTGGCATAGTCTCTTGCCAATCATTTTCGCCCGATTACTGAAGAAACCTTCGATCGTGATAATTGGTGGTTATGACACTGCCAATCTACCCGAAGCCGACTATGGTTCTCAACGAGGAGGACTGAGCCGGTTCATTTCCCGTTTCGTAATTCGCAACGCTTCTTGGCTGATAACGAATTCCAACAGCGCCAAACAAGAAGCAATCACAAATGCCAAGGCCGATACGGAAAAAATCTGCGTAATCTATCATGGATTACCGGCTGTACCTGCCCCGCAGCATGACAATCATGAGTCTATTGTACTAAATGTGGGCGAGGTCAAGAGAGCCAATGCTCTTCGTAAAGGAATTCAGCCTTTTGTCCAGGCGGCTGCCTACTTACCCGGCGTTAAGTTTGTTCAGGCGGGATCTTGGATTGGCGATCTCATTGATGAATTGCGCAGGGACATGCCTGCGAATGTTGAATTCAAGGGTTTTGTTTCAGATGAAGAGTTGTTGGATTTGTATGAGCGCGCTTCGGTGTACGTTCAACCGAGTTTGCATGAGGGGTTTGGTATGAGCGTGGCTGAAGCAATGCTCAAAGGCTGTATACCCGTTGTGACACGGTGTGGTTCTCTGCCGGAGGTTGTTGGTGATACAGGGGTTTACGCAACCTCAAATTCTCCGGCTGATGTGGCGCAAGCGATTCAAACCGGATTGTCAATGGACCCGGTGTGGCGTCAACGCGCGCGGGACCGCATTCTGAACGAATTCTCAATCGAGCGCCGTCGCGAGGCGTTTCATGTCAAAGTGGAAAGCGTACTTGCTGATACAGTCAATTGAAAGATAATTGGCGTGTGAACAACGGAAAGAGCATGACGGCGTACTCGCAACATGTGCTGTTGCTCATTCTGTGTAATGTCATGTTATATATTTGTATTCGTGGTCACATGGCATAAACTCGCCCGTACTGAGTTTGATCGAGATGCCTAGAAACTGGAAGTATTCTTTGTTCAAATGATCCGGAGCTATAGCGAATGACGACAGCAAACCCAGAGCCAGATGCTACACCAGCGAGAGTACTCGTAACTGGCGCAGATGGGTTCATTGGGTCTTTTCTCTGTCCTGCGCTGGAAAAGCAGGGGATGCGGGTGCGACGCGCGGTGTGGCGCATTACTGACGCCCAACCTGCCGCGCATGAATGGATTGTCGCAGGGGATATAGGCCCCAACACTGATTGGCGTGGACTGCTTGGCGGTGTAGATGTCGTCGTCCATCTTGCTAATCGTGCCCATGTCATGTCCGAACCCGTTTCAGATCCACTTGCTGAGTTCCGGCGGGTCAACACACAGGGTACGCTTAATCTGGCAACACAGGCACAAGCGCAAGGGATTCGGCGTTTTGTGTTTGTTAGTTCTGTCGGAGTGCATGGTGAAACCACGCGACCGGGCACGTTTTACACTGAGGAATCTCCTTTCCTACCAACTAACGATTATACCCGGTCAAAATGGGAAGCAGAACTAGGGTTGCAAGAAATGGTTGCTCGTTCCGGATGGGATGTTGTGGTGGTGCGTCCACCGTTGGTTTATGGTCCCGGCGTACCAGGCAACTTCCTGCGCTTGATGCATCTGGTTAATCGAAGACTGCCTTTACCGTTAGCAGCAGTAAAAAATCACCGAAGTTTCGTAGGGATATCCAATTTAGTAGGTTTTCTGAGCGCTTGTGCCGTTCATCCATCAGCTACCAACCAAACTTTTTTGATCAGTGATAATGAGGACGTATCCACGCCGTTCCTAATTAGACTGCTGGGCCACTACCTGGATGTTCGAACGTATTTGTTCCCGTTTCCAGTGTTTTCTATGACGTGGGCTGGCAAATTATTAGGCAAGTCTCGCGCAGTAGCCTCACTTATAGGCTCGCTACAAGTAAACTGCAAAAAGGCGCAGCAAGTGTTGGGGTGGCATCCAGTGATGTCGGTAGAAGATCAATTGACGCAAACTGCTGCATGGTACAAGAAAGCATATTCATGAGTCTGTTGATCCTGGCGCTAGCCTTGATCCTTTCGGCAGCCTTGACGGGCTGGTTCCACCAGTATGCGTTGCGTATGCAGACATTCGACTACCCTGATGCACGAAGTTCCTAACTGCGCCTATGCCACGTGGTGAAGGAATGGTTGTTGTTGTGAGTTTTTTGTTTGCGTTGAGTTATTTTGTGATATCGTGCCAACTTAAACCTGATACTTTCCTTGCGTTTTGGGGTGTGTGGGGCTGGGGATATAGGGATGATCAAGCCAATCTTTCCTCCAGTCCCTGTCTGCGGGGACATTTCGTAGTAGCAATCGGAGCTGGTAGGTCTACAGAATAGCGTGATCGTCTTTTCGAATAACCTATTGTGCGCGGATTGACCTTTTCTGACCCATACTGACCCTTTGGCGATCTGCCAATTTTATCGAAATTGGGTCAATGCAAATCAAAAGAGGCCGATCACGCTATCTTGCTGAGCTACCTCTGAGCAATACTGTGGAACTGAACCAGAACTTGGACAAATTGGAAAGCGAACTTCATGCGTATTCTCTATCTTATGCAGTATTTTGTCTCGCCCGAAGGTGCATGGAGTACACGCACTTATGAGTTCGCGCGCCGGTTAGCAGGTCAGGGACATGATGTATACGTGATCACGTCCAATGCAATGATGCCAGGACATCAAAACATTAAGAGAGTTGTCGAAGTTGATATTGATGGCATCACCTGCATCATAATCCCGTCGCTCGCGCCCTATGCCGAGGGCATTTCGTTCAGACGGCGTATCAGAAGCTATATTCAGTTCAATTCGTCTGCCTTCCGCCAAATATTACGGTATCCCGCAGACATCGTGTATGTGAGCAGCCCTCCGCTTCCAATTTCGCTTCCAGGTATTTGGGCCAAGTTTCGACACCGTGCCCGTATGGTGTTTGAAGTACGTGACTTATGGCCCGAATTGCCAATCGCTGTTGGTGCGCTCAAAAATCCAATACTGCGAGTGCTAGCGCGAGGTTTGGAATGGGTCACCTATCACCTTTCTACTCATATTATCGCACTGTCTCCGGGTATGGCTGAAGGGGTGGCTCAACGTGGTATACCCGAAGATCGCATTTCTATCATTCCAAATTGCTCCGATATTGCGTTTTTCAACCAGGTGACTGAGCCTGCCACCATCCGCCCAAAACTAGGTATCTCGGAGCAGGATGCTTTGGTCGTGTATGCCGGGGCGTTTGGTTTGCTCAATGATGTTGAGTACCTTGTCGATGTGGCGCACCACATGACCAGTATTAATCCGAATGTTCATTTCCTTTTGGTCGGCAGCGGCGTCAATCGCGATGCGATAATCGAGAAAGCCAAGGCATTAGGCATATACGATACAAATGTTCATATCTGGAAAGCTGTACCCAAGACTGCGATGCCAGACTTGTTGGCAGCAGCCACTGTCGTAACCTCGCTGATTGTACCCCTTGAGCCTATGTGGAAAAACTCCGCTAACAAATTCTTTGATGGCCTGGCTGCTCGCAAACCAATGGCAATTAATTACGGCGGGTGGCAAGCTGAGTTGCTGTTGGAAACCGGCGCGGGTATTGTTATGAAGCCGGGAGATCCTCAGCAAGGGGCTCAACAGCTTGCAGAATTTATAAGCGATCCAGAACGTCTACAAAAGGCTTCTGAGGCTTCATATGTGTTGGCTCAGACACGATTTGACCGCGAGCGCATGGCCGAAGAACTCGAAAACATACTGATCAATGTAATGCAAAAGACACGGTAAGATTACCAAGAAAAGCGCTTTGGGCAGTTGATATCTCAGGTGATGTTCGGTTTCATCTCGTGATCGGAGTGGCAGCTGTAGCCGATGAAAGTGACGCAGAACATGACTTTGGATATGCGCCACTGCCGTTTGCGCAAGGTATCAGATTAGAAATGGAAGACTTGGGCATTATCCTGTTGCCGAAAGACAAAAATGGACATAACTAATGCGCTAGTGGTTGGCGCGATCCTGCCTGCCTCAATACTATTGACCAATGTGGTGCGTCGTTATGCGCTCGAGCAAGATTTGATTGACAGGCCAAACGAACGCAGTTCACATTCCGTCCCTACTCCACGCGGCGGAGGCCTTGCCATTGTTATAACTTTCCTCTTGGCACAGGTGTTTTTTGTGCTATACGGAGGACTTGAAAGCAACGCGTTCTACGCGCTCATAGGTGGCGGCGCGGTGATCGCGTTGATTGGTTTTCTGGATGATCGGCACGATTTATCGGTTCCAATCCGTCTGACAGGTCAATTTGCGGCGGCGATATGGGCAACTGCATGGATTGATGGGATTCCTAGCCTGGAATTGGGTTTTGCTACCCTACATTGGGGATGGCTCGGTTATATCATCAGCGTGTTTGGAATCGTTTGGTTGGTCAATCTGTACAATTTTATGGATGGAATTGACGGCATTGCTAGC
Source organism: Anaerolineaceae bacterium (assembly GCA_021107195.1). Lineage (GTDB taxonomy): Bacteria > Chloroflexota > Anaerolineae > Anaerolineales > Anaerolineaceae > SMBSF63. The sequence continues at coordinate 5,153 of JAIOTF010000178.1, forward strand.
TCAGAAGCAGTTTTCGTCGCAGGTTTCGGCGGAATACTACTAATTGCAGATGGAGCCGAGAGCTTAGGTTGGTCAGTGCTGGCGTTGGCTACAGCTTCGTTGGGTTTTTTGTTCTGGAATTGGCCCAAAGCCAAGATTTTTATGGGTGATGTAGGAAGTGCATTCCTGGGATACTCACTCGGCGTATTTGCGCTACTGAGTACCAAACAGTCCGAAGTATCGCTCTGGGTTTGGCTATTGCTGCTAAACGCGTTTATCGTAGATGCTACAGTCACACTATTGCGACGCTTGAAGCGAGGCGCGAAGGTGGGCGAGGCACACCGCAGCCATGCGTATCAGCACGTCACGACTCTGCTTGACAGCCATCTAAAAGTTACCCTCGGTGTGATTGGTATTAATGTGCTTGTCCTTGCTCCGATGGCGTTTCTTGCCTGGCAATTGCCTGATTTGGCAGTGCCTATTGCAGTTGCTGCATTGTTTCTGTTCGCTGTTGCCGCGTTACGTTTTGGCGCGGGGGTTGACGGCGATATACAAGATAGCATTCCAAAGTAGTGCATTCCATAACAGCGTGGGGTAACTGCCCACTTGCTTTTCAGATGAATTAACTACGTTTAATGAAGTTGCTTCGCCTGCGCCATAGCAGGTGCAAGCGGCGATTTTTATAGCCGCCTTTCACAGAAGATGGAAAAAAGTGTTTGGGCAGGACCCATTTGGCTGTATGCCTGTAAGTTTTCCGAGTTACAGTTATGAGGGGAGAAATTGGCGTAATGAGAATAGCGATACTTAGCCCGTTTCAGTTTCGTCTAGCGCGTGGAATTGAACGTTTTACGTGGTCTCTTGCAGCGGCACTAGCCAAACACGATGTGGAAGTCGACATTTTGACGGTTTCGTGGCCCAATGGGTTTGATTGGGGCGACATGTCACCCCAAGTGCGGGTGCGCAAAGCCCCTTATTGGCGTTATTTTGTGAACAGGATGGCGGTTCCCTTTTATGTATTCTGGATGCTGCGTCGGCGCTATGATTGGGTAATAATCAATTTCGCGGATTTTGGTGCGCCAACAACTTTGAATATCGTGCGCCGTTTTCGATCTCAACGCTTTTCAATCATCTTTCATTTCCCCCACGAACAAGTCAAGCACCGTTATCAGCAGTTTGATGAGACTGGATTAGCACATGATGCGGCTCAGTTGTTCGCTGTGAGCGATTTTGTTGCGGGAGGTGTCGAGCAGTTTTTCAAGGACCGGAAATGCGCCGTTGTTCCCAATGGAGTCGACCCCGATATGTTCCAGCCTTCTCCTGAGAAACGCCACACTGCTCGACAGGCAGCCAATGTGGATGCCGAAGCTCCAATCCTGGTATCACTAACCGCGCTGGAAGAACGAAAGGGTGTGCAATGGGTGATTCGTGCAATACCGGAACTCCTGAAGACGTTCCCTGGTTTGCAGTATTGGGTACTTGGTGATGGTACTTTTCGCGCTTCACTTGAGGCAGAGATTAAGCAGTTGGGAATAGAAGATTCTGTAATATTGATGGGGCGTCAATCTGATGTGCTACCGTATTTGGCAGCGGCGGACATTGGATGCTTACTATCCTATGGCGAGGCGTTTCCGATTACCTTGGTTGAATATATGGCAATGGGATTGCCTGTGCTTACCAGCCAGCATCCGCCTTTTCCTGAACTGGTCGAAAGATCGTTTGGGGTTCGGGTTGATGAGCAAGACCCGGGAGCAGTCGCTGATGCAATTCGCCAGTTACTCCTGCAACCGGAAGAACGTAGAGCGATGGGACAAACAGGCCGAGAGGTGATACTCCAAAAATACACCTGGGATCATGTGGCAGCAAAATACCTTGACGAATTACGTAAAGCTCAGTAGGCAAGGGCAACGTGTCCGTATCATGAGTGCTTTTGTCATGTTATTCAAGTTTGACGCGCAGTTCATCCTATGATAGTCTCTCTAGTTTAGGCGGAATCCATAAAGCAAGCATATTTTGGGGAGGGTACAATGTATAATATTGCACCCAGAAACCGGATGGGTGGAAACGCTAACTGGCGCATGGTGTCATGATCGCATGTAAACTCCCCAAAATGATCGGAAACAAAATCCCCACCCTGGACAATGCAGCGAACTGGAACGAGGATGAGATGGTCACTCCGAATCGTTACAGAGGAGCTGCTCATGTTAAGAGTGGAGACACGATAGATGAATCTTAGGTCATCAGCACGCAGGATAAAGCGGCGGTTGCACTCTGCTCTTTTTAATCCCTGGTTGTGTCTATGGCATGATCTTGACGTTGGTTCGAACTGCCGTTTTGGTAATTCCAGGATTGTGATAAGGACAAACAATGGGCCGATTCGTATTGGCAAAAATTGTGTTATTAACGCAGTGCAGCTAGACGGGACACTAATCGTCGGGGACAATGTTCTAATCAATACGGGATCGCATGTTGTAGGCGCAAAAGAAGCTGTTACTATAGGAAATGACGTCCTTATCGGCCCGAATGTAATCATTATGTCGGGTCAACATCAGCATCGCAATCCAGAGGTTAAAATTCGTTTGCAGGGGGTGGTAGTATCTCCTGTAAATATTGAGGATGATGTTTGGATTGGAGCTGGTGCCGTGATTCTGCCCGGAG
>JAIOTF010000181.1 GCA_021107195.1 Anaerolineaceae bacterium
CTGCGGGCGGCGGAAGGTGAAGTAAGCCCCGACCAGCAGGGCCACGATACCGGCTGAGAGGATGAATTTTAGGGTTTTGTTCATGTCGGGGATTATAACCTGAACTGCAATTTATAATGCATAATGTATAATGAAAAACGCTCACCGGGGTGAATCTGGTGGGCGTATTTTGTGTTTGGTTAGGGGACTTCAAGAAGGTTCGTTTTAAAGTCCTGTATTGTGTTTATCTATTTTGTACAAACTGCGTCCAGAACAGCTTCTGGGTGTTTTTCTGCCACGCGCAGTAGTACCATCGCCGGCCCTTCAGGCGTGCGCCGGCCCTGCTCCCAATTTCGCAATGTACTCACGCTGATCCCCAGCATCGCGGCAAACTGCTCCTGAGTCAATTCATAACCATTCCGGATGCGTTTGATGTCCGGTGGGGCTAAATGGAAACTGCGGGAAGGTTCCTTTTCGCCGCGCAGGATTGCGCCGCCTTCTGTGACGCTGGCAAGCAGTTCAGCAAACAGTTCGTCTTTCATGGGATTTTCTCATCCTGATGGTTGTTGACCGGGGTGTTTATGCAATTCATTGTTCTTGATTGTATGCCAATGGCGTAGTTGAGTCAACGATATAGTTTTGAAACGTAAGCAGAGACAGGATAAAAAACCATTTATTCCAACTTAATCACAATCAACAGAACCCTCCCCCAAAAATCGCAGATTTTTGGGGGAGGGTAGGGAGGGGGTGGTTTACTCTGCTAATTCCCCGCGCATCGACCACGGCCCGCTCCAGGTGATGCGCACCGGCAGCAATTTACCGCGCAAATCTTCGTCAGTTTCGACAAAAACCAGTTTATAGGTGGGGGTGCGGCCGCGCCAGCGGCCCTTCTTCTTTTCTTCAAAGAGCACGTCCACAGTCTGGTCGAGGTAGCGGGCATTGATCCCGGTGGCGATGCCTTTCTGCAGTTCTTCCAGCAGGCGGAAGCGCCGCCATTTTTCTTCGTCCGGCACATCGTCCGGCATCTTGCGTTCCGAGAGGGTGCCTTTGCGCGGGGAGTAGCGCGCCAGATGAGCCACGTCCAGCTTGAGCTCGGCCAGCAGGTCGGAGGTGCGCTGGAACTGCTCCCCGGTTTCGCCGGGGAAGCCGACGATGATGTCGGTGGCGATCGAGACGCCCGGGATGCGCTGGCGGATACGATGGATCAACTGGCGGTATTCCTCAACGGTGTAGCCGCGGCGCATGTTCTTCAGCACTTGGTCGTCTCCGGCCTGGTTGGGGACTTCAATGTGCGGCATGACTTTGGGCAGCTCGGCCACCGCGTCCAGCAGTTCATCGGTTATATTGCTGGGGTGCGAGGTCAGGAAGCGGATGCGTTTCAGGCCTTCGATCTCGTGTGCCTGGCGCAGCAGACCGGCCAGGGTGGGGTAGTCCGGGCGATCCTTGCCGTAGCGGTCGACGATCTGCCCCAGGAAGATGATCTCCTTCACGCCCTGTGCTACCATTAATCGCGCTTCAGAGAGGATATGTTCCGGGGGGCGGGATTTTTCGCCGCCGCGTTTGGAAGGGATGATGCAGTAGGCGCAGGCATGCGAGCAGCCATCCATCACGGTGATATAGGCGGAGACCAGTTGGTTTTGCTCTCGGACCGGCAGGGCCAGTTCACCATCCATCCAGGCAAATCGCTCGGCAGTTTGTTTTTCTTCATCCTGGCGGTCGGTTTGCGATGCCAGATATTCCACCAGAGGGCGGATATCAGAGGGGGCGGAAACGATCCTGATGAAGGGGAAGCGCTCTTTGAGGGCTTGATTGCCCTTGACGCCGATCATGCAGCCCATCACGCACACCACCAGATCAGGGTTCTTTTTTGCCAGCGGGCGCAGCCCATTCAAACGGCCATAGGCGCGGTCTTCGGCGCTCTGGCGCACCATACAGGTATTAAGCACGATCACGTCGGCATCATCTGCACGAGGTGCGTGTTCATAGCCGAAGCGTTCCAGGGCAGAAGCTGCCCGGCGCGAGTCGGCGACATTCATTTGACAACCTTCGGTCCAAACATGATATTTCATGCGCCCGATTATAACAGGGAAACGGGAGAATGATGACATGGAAGGGGTGGGCCTGTCCTTGCGAGGGAGCCGCGAAGCGAGCGATCGTGGCAATCTCCTTGCAAGGTATCAGCACCCGACCGGCTTGGGGATTGCGTCGCTGCGCTTCGCAATGACATGGAAGGGGTGGGCTTGTCGCTGCGCTCGCAATGACAACGAAGGTCTGTCATTGCAGGGGGGTGATAGCGACCGTGGCAATGATCAATACCTGACTGGCTTGGGGATTGCGTCGCTGCGCTCGCAATGACATGGAAGTGGTGGTTTAGCCCACCCTGAACTGAGGTATAGGGTAAAATATTTTATGTGCTGCAAAAAAATCCGCCTTGCTCATTAATCAGGTGAAGAAATGACCGACCGGGATTACTTCGTTTACATCATGACCAATAAATACAACACAGTGCTATATACCGGCGTGACCAACAACTTGCAACGCCGTGTGCTGGAGCATAAGGCAGGAAAAGGCGGAGCATTCACCAGTAGATATCGCATTAAAAAGTTGGTCTATTATGAACTCAGTAATGATGTTTACCTGGCAATCACCCGCGAAAAACAGATCAAAGATGGCTCACGTCAAAAGAAGATTGATCTGATCACTGAATTGAACCCTGAGTGGAAAGATTTGTATGAAGAATTGTTTGGTTGATCGCTCTTGTTGAATCTGTTGTGTTGAGTGAAGCCACCAGAAAATCTGTCCTTGCGAGGGAGCCGCGAAACGAGCAACCGTGGCAATCTCCTTGCAAGGTATCAGCACCCGACCGGCTTGGGGATTGCGTCGCTGCGCTCGCAATGACATGGAAGGGGTGGTTTATCATTGCACTCGCAACGACAAATCGGGGAAGTATTAAAACAAAAAGAGTGTGTTTGGCAGGAAACTGTACAGCGCCAAACACACTCCCCGGAAAGGCCGTACGATCAGTGGCACTCTTCGGCTGCCTGGCTGTCGTGGCCAAATTGTGGAATATGGCTTTAGACCCTCGGCTCTGCGCCTCCGGCTTTCGCCGGATTTGCCTTTCTCGGCTGTCTGGCTGTCCTGGCCGCCATAAAAAATACCGGCTTTAGACCCATAACTTTGCGCCCCTGGTTTTCACCAGGTTTACCTTTCTCGGCTGTCTGGTTTCCCTGGCCAAATCGGCTTTAGGTCCTGGACTTTGCTCCACCGGCTTTCACCGGTTTCGCCTTTTCGGAGTGCCACTTATATTATAGCAAATTGGAGCCCGCGATTCAATACCTGTCTAGACAAATATTGTTAACGTTTTTTATTCAATTCAAGACTTTCTGGTAAAATTTGGGGTATGTTTTCAAAATCGAATGTTAAAAACCGCCGCCAGCGACGCTGGTGGTTTTTCAGTCTTGTGATTGGCCTGGGCTCTTTGCTGCTGGCTTATCAGATCCCGGCGGTGCGTAGCCGCCTGGAATGGCGGCTGGACGCGGCTGCGGCTTTTGTGCGGGTCGCTTTGAATCCGGTGGGCGCAGCACCCACGCCGTTACCGATGCCGGCGGTGCACACCACGAGCGAGGAAATCAATATTCCTTCAGTTACCCCGGCTCCTACCTTTACACCGCTGCCGACGACCACTGCACCGGTAGTTTCTCCTACTCCGTTGCCCTCACCTACGGCCCTGCCGCAAACCGTCAAGCTCCCGGCGCCGGTCTTTGAGCAGCAGGACTGGAATGCCTGCGGCCCGGCTACGCTGGCGATGCACCTGCGGATGTATGGATGGGAAGGGGATCAATTCATCATTTCCGGGGAGATCAAGCCCAACCGCCGTGACCGCAATGTGAATGTGGAAGAACTGGCGGCCTATGTGATCAACAGCGTGCCTGATCTTGAGGTGCAGTACCGGGTGGGCGGTAACCTGGATATGCTCAAGCGGCTGCTGGCCAGCGGCTTTCCGGTGATGATCGAGGAATCGTTCAAACTGCCGGAGGCTTTCTGGTTCGAGGATGATCTCTGGTCAGGGCATTATCTGCTGCTCACGGGCTATGATGACGCCGCCCGGACTTTCATCGCCAAGGATTCCTACATTGGCCGCAACCAGATCGTGCGCTATGCCGACCTGGAGGCCAACTGGAAGACCTTTAACAGGGTGTATTTTGTGCTTTACCCGCCAGATCAGCAGGAGTTGGTCGCCGGTTTGTTGGGCGCAGAGTGGAATCGCGATGCCAACCGTCAGCATGCCCTGGATGCGGCGCAGACTGCCACCGAGGCCGACCCCCGGGACTCGTTCGCCTGGTTCAACCTGGGCACTAATCTGGTTTATTTTGAGCGCTATGCTGAAGCCAGCCAGGCGTATGATACTGTGCGCCAACTGGGCATGCCGCAGCGTATGCTGCGCTACCAGTTCGGCCCGTTTCATGCTTATTTTCACGCCGGCCGCACACAAGATCTGCTGGCGATGACAGAGTATGCTTTGAAGAGCACGCCCAATTCGGAAGAAGCCCTGTTGTGGCAGGGCTGGGGGCTGTACCGGCAGGGCGACAGGGATGGGGCGCTGGCCTCTTTTGAAGAAGCGCTGACGGTCAACCCATTGTATGCCGATGCGCAGTACGCCATTAATTATGTTGCTGCCAATTAGCCCCTGGAACGGTGAAAAAGAGAAGGAAAACCATGCCGCTGGATACCCAACGCATTAAAGCCATTTGTTTTGACGTAGACGGTACTCTCAGTGACACCGATGATCAGTTTGTGCAGCGGTTGCACAGTTTGCTGCGGCCTTTGTACGGCTCGAAGCTGTTATCACAGCGGATGGTGCGGGACTTTTCACGCTGGGTGGTGATGGCGATGGAGACCCCGGGTAACATGGCCTATACTGCGGTTGACCGCTCTCGCATGGATGATGCCGTGCTGTATCCGCTGCAAAAACGATTGGGACATAAAGAGAAACCGCAGCCTTCTTTTTGGCTGATGGAAGGCGTGGCGGAATTATTACCAGAGCTGGCCTCTCGTTATCCGTTGGCGGTGGTCACTGCTCGTGACCAGGCCGGGACCCTGGCCTTTCTGCAACAGTTTTCTTTAGAAGGAGTGTTCCGGGCAATGGCAACCGCCCGCACCTGTCAGTACACCAAGCCCTTTCCCGACCCGGTGTTGTGGGCGGCAAAGGAGATGGGCGTTGCCCCGGAGGAATGCCTGATGATCGGTGATACCACGGTTGACATCCGTGCCGGGCGGGCGGCCGGTGCGCAGACGGTGGGAGTATTGTGCGGGTTTGGCAGGGAAAAGGAGCTGCGCCGGGCCGGTGCAGATTTGATCCTGCCGCGCACGGCGGATCTGGCAGAGGTGCTTCTAGAGTCGTAAAGTCTGTTGGGTGTATGAGCTGCGCCGGGATGGGGGAAGCAGGTTTCTTTGAGTTCATGCCGTCTGGCGAGCTGATGCTGACTGGTTTTTTATCGGGGAACAAGCACCATAGTGTTGATGTCGATCTTGTTTTCCGGTGCCACGCGGTGGTAGTAGCATTCACCATCGGCGGCCACGCACCAGATGCGCCAGCCGTCATAGAGTTTTTGCAATTCCCCATCCTGATTCTCAACATAAATGTAGTAGGGATCTCCCGGATGGGTGCCGAGCCCCACATCGGCGCCATGCGGACCCCAGCGGATGCCTTCTACCGGCTCATCCCAGTCCTCGGGATTGAGGCCAATATCGGTGTAGGCGTAGCTGCCCCAACTGCGCGGCCAGCGCCCGTTCTCCGCGTAGAAGCCGTTGATCCGTGATAAAAAGTTACCGACAATCGCCAGAGGTTTGTTCTCTTCGGGGGTGTTTTCCAGTTGCAGGCCGTTGAGGACGCTTTCGAATCCTTTGGCGATGGTGGGGCCCATCAGCGACAGCGAGGCGACCACTACAACAGCCACCAATACCAGGATCAGGGCGAATTCAACTGTACCCTGACCTGCCTGGCCGCGGTTGTTGTTAACAGATGTGAGAGTTTTTTCCATTGAGGGCCTCTTTATCTTTGCAGTACGATCTTGCCCATGTCGACGGCCTGTCCGCTGATGATGGTCACTGGCTCGCGCCAGATGCCGTAATTGGTTTCGATGATCAGTTCGTATTCGCCGGGAGGCAGTTCGGGGAAGAAGAAGTAGCCATCGTCATAGGTATGTTGTGTGATCGTGTCGATGGTGACCACAGCCTGGGCTGGCTGGCCTGTGTTGGTGACGAGATACCCCTCAGCGCCTCCGGGTGGTTTGAGCATATTGGAAGTCAGCAGAAAGAGGGCGGCTAATCCCAATACCCACACGACCGTAAAGAGGATACCGGCGATTATCCATTTGCGCCGGTTCTGGTAAAGGCGGTCTTTGAATGTGGCGGGGCGGGTTTCGGAAGGATCGTTAAAATTCGGGCTGTTTTCGAAGGCCATTTTACACACCTTTTTTGGGGAGGGTTTTCTTGATTTTACCATTTTTTCAGAAAGAGAAGGGTATTGCTGCGTTGATTTGATTGCAGCGGTTTTCATTATGATGAAAATAAAGCGGTCGTAATGCCCTTGATTATGACAAATGAATTCCCAACCCCTTTTTTGTTGTTTTTCAAATACCGCCATGCTACAATCTCTGTAATTGACTTATTAATGAATCGATACGGAGGTTGAAATGCGATACGAAATCCACGGCACGGTTATGCAGTCACTGGATGTTTTTCTTGACCAGGGTGAAAAGGTGTTCACCGAGTCCGGCGGTATGGCCTGGATGATTGGCAATGTTAATATGGAGACCAACACCAAGGGCGGCGTGATGGCTGGTTTGGGCCGCAAGCTGGCAGGGGAATCCCTGTTCATGACGACCTACACCTGCGCTGGCTCCAAGGGCATGATCACGTTCACGCCGGAAGGACCGGGAAAGGTTATTCCGATGGAACTGGCTGCCGGTGAAACGATCATCTGTCAAAAAGATGCTTTTATGTGCGCGCAGGAAAGCGTTACACTGGAGATGCACTTCCGCAAGCAGTTGGGCGCCGGGTTGTTTGGCGGCGAGGGCTTCATTCTGCAGAAGATCACTGGTCCTGGCACAGCTTTTCTGGAAATTCCTGGCGAAGTGCGTTCCTATACTTTGAAAGAAGGACAGTCGATTAAAGTCGATCCGGGACATATTGCCGCTTTTGACGCATCAGTGCAATACAATATTGAATCGGTGAAGGGCTTGAAGAATATTTTATTCAGTGGAGAGGGATTGTTCCTGGCGACGTTGTCCGGCCCCGGCCGCATCTGGCTGGAGAGCCTGCCGCTTTCCAACCTGGCCCGCAAACTGGCGCGCTATATGCCTCATAAGAGCTGATGAATGTGATAATGTAGAATTTATCATGAAGCTGCCTCAAGAGTAACCGGGGCAGCTTCTTTATTTAACGATTGAAATTGTTCCTGAATGGATATGTGTTCTTACGAGTACATATTGCATCCGTTGCCTGAGCTTGTCGAAGGCCAACGGATGCTGTGTAAGGCATGCTGTGCAGAAGCACATTTTCTTTGATTTTTCAGGAAAGGAATTATTATACAAACCGTGCACTTACCTTGCGGGCACTATGTCGGCAAGCTTAGTGTGCGGTTTGGTTATTGATTGACTTTGAACACGATGGGGGTGGATTCTGTGGTGTTCCCGGCCAGGTCGTAGGCTTTGACCACCAGGGTATGACTGCCAGGGAGAACTGCCCAGGGATAGCTGAACGGCATTTGCGAGGTTTCGCCGATCATTCGATCGTTGATGTACCATTCCACGCGTGCCAGGCCGACTGCATCTTCCGCCTTGGCTTGCAGGGTGATCTCATTATTCTGGCTGAAAGAGAATTCCTGCCCGGCGGTTGGGTAGGGTACGCTCAAACGGGGCGGGGTATTGTCGACCGTGATCTGGATGATGGCGGTTTTCAATACCTGATCGTTGTTGGTAACCATCAGGCGCATGGCGTACAGGCCGTCTTTGCTGGTCTGCCAGGAGCCGAGCAGGCCGCCCCGTACGGGTTTGCTGCCGTCAGCGATTTGCAGCCAGGTGAGGGGGTTGAGCCCTTCACCTATCTGAAGCTGGTAGGCGGAGAAGCCGTCTCCAGCTGCCGTCCCCTGTACTTCCAGTGTGCCGTGCACGTATGAGAATATCTCCGGGCTGGTGATGTTGGCGTTTTCGGTTTGGGCTGGCAGTTGAATGACATCATAAGCATCGGGGGGCAGCCGAACACCGGCGGTGATGGCCCATTCCTGGGCTTCTGGCGGCACAATGAGAAAGGTTTGGTCTTCAATCAGTTCCAGAGGGGTGAAAACGGTGGCGAGCTGTCCGGTTTCGCGATTGATCTGGTAAGTTTGGTGGAGATTGTCATACGCAACTGGTTCGCTGCCGTTGATGAAAACCTCGCTGACGATGGAGGGGCAGTCCGCTGTCGGCAGCAGGCCGGAGGGATTGCATACTTCCATTGTGGTGATGCCTGCCGGGCGCAGCCAGTCTTCGGCGGGCTGCTGGCGGGAGACATCCTGCATGAGGGCGTACCATATACCGGCAGCTGTTTTGGGGTCGAGCCGGACAGGATTTTCCTGGCTGTCCGGCCAGCCCAGCCAGGTTACGATGAGGTGGCTGCGGGTATAGCCAACCGTCCACACCTGTTCGTTGTGGTCAGCTTGTCCGAGCTTTGCACCGGTGGGGCGGCCGATTTGCAGCGGGTTGGGATAACCCAGACTGGCCTGCCGGGCGGTTTCATCGTTGAGCACATGGTGCAACAGATAGGCGAGCTGCTCGCTGAGCACGGACTGTGTTTCAGGAGCGCCGGCTTGCAGCAACACCCGCCCGTTATAATCCTCTACTTGCAGGATCAGCACGGGTTCAACTTCATCGCGGCTGGTGCGTTGACCAACCTGGCTGCCCAGATTGGCAAAAGTGCTGTAAGCCTGGGCGATGTCCAGCAGTGATGTATTGCCGCCTCCAAAGAGCAAAGTCTCTGCCTGAGCGTTGTTTTCCAGGTCGTTTAGCCCGAAGGGGGCTGCCAGCCGCCAGACATTGGCGGGGCCGATCTGTGACAGCAATTGGGAAAGGGCTATCAAATGGTCGTTTGCCAGAGCCATACGCATGCGCTGCGGGCCGTGGTAGGCATCATCTGGATTTTGCTGGTCAGCGAACACGGAATCTGCGTCGGGGGGCACGTCCCATACCAGGCTGGCCGGGCCTTCGCCGCGCGCAAAACTGGCCACCGCCACAAATGGGCTGAGCAGCGAGCCGGGTTGGTGGGCGCTGACGCTGGCCGGGGTGCCTTCGCTGGTTATATCCCCGAGCATGGCCAGCACTTGTCCGGTTGCAAGGTCAAGGAGCAGGGCGTTTGCACTCAGGTTGTCAGGCAGTTGGGGATTGTCTGATGGCAGGGTGGGCAGCAGGCGGGCGGTGGCGCACGCTGCGTGCGAGCCGTCCGGCAGTGTGACCTGGTCTGGTTGGCCGGTCAGGCGTAGAAGCTGGGTGCGGGCGGTGCATGTCATTTCCAATTGCTGGGCATAATCCAGGGTAGTGATAATGCGCAGTCCGCCGCGCTCTACGCGCTGCTGGCCCAGCCGGGCAGCGAGCTGACTTAACACCAGATCAGTGTATGCGGCGGCGTAGCGGGGAGGGGATTGTGGCGCGGAGGCCAGTAAAAGGTCTTCCTGGCCGGCAGCTTCATATTCTTCGCTGTCGATCCAGCCCTGGTCTACAAGCTGCTGGA
>JAIOTF010000292.1 GCA_021107195.1 Anaerolineaceae bacterium
TTCTCCTCTTGTTTTTTCTGGCATCAAAAAAGCTGTGGCAAAACCACAGCTTTAATATAACGCAAAAATTAATTGAAAGGCAAAATGAATTACTCAACCCAGGGCACTTCCAAGACTTCAATGGCGATCGTTCCCGCGTCCAGGGTGCTGCCGGCACTAACTGTTACTAAACGCTCTACCCCCCGGCCTTCAAACCCGGCCACAAGGACATGCTCCCCTGCAGTCACATCAGCAAGCAAGAAATCGCCATTGGCATCTGTCCGGGTTGAAATTTTTCCATTTTCCAGAAATACTTCAGCCTGATAGAGCGCAATTCCATTTGTATCAACAACCCGGCCACTGATACTCCCTGCGCCACGCAGCACAGCACCGCTGTCACTGCGCAGGAAATTGAAAAGGGCTAATGCAACAGCAATCACAAATAAAACAACGATCAAAAACCAACTGCGTTTTTTACCCTGTGGTTGTTGATCCGGGGAAACCGATGAAAAATCCTGTAAAGACGGCGAATCATTTAATGACATAAAACACCTCTTTCTACTTCAATCCTCTCTGTAAAACATCGACATCAACGTAAAGGCTCAATGCTGAAATTATCCATACAGACAGATGTACTATCCCAGGTACGCAAGCCAACTCCGCCCGATTCATAATTCGGATCCGTGAAGGTCAACACTTCCTCGCCATCGACAAAAGCTGTGAAGGTATCGCCTTTAACCTGCACTTCAAGATCACGAGCCGAGCCATGCCAATCGTATCCCGGCACCCGGTTCCTCACGATGGGCGGGTTAATCTCGTGACCGTTGACCCATTTGCGAACCACGAATCCCCTCAAACCGGGGTCGTACTGAAATGCATACCCATTTGGTCTATCATCGTAATTCTGAAGGCGGAAGAAGATACCATAGCCATTACCTTCAGAAAGTGTGGCTCCATTGAGATGAACAGTATAATCATCTGGCACATGGTCTTCCATGGAGCATTGATTGTAAAGGTAATTTCGCCATGCGTTGCTCGTATTACACAACTGACCGTCCCGGGCCTCCCAGCCGAATCCCTTTGCAGATTCCCATCCGTCCATTGAATCAAACGAAGACTGGCAATAAGCACTTTCGCAATATTGGGAGGAAGCACCAAGTCCATCGAGCACCCGGCAAAAGACTTCCCGCACACTGGTACCTGCTGCTTCCAGTGACATGACCGCGACAGATACTACCAATGCAATAATGATAGCGTATTCAGTAATCCCCTGACCCTGAAACGTTTCTTTGTGCTTATTCATCACTTTATCGGCATCCTTTCCCGGAAAAAACGACCCTTGTCTATCACATATTATCATAAGATTCCCAAATCATAAATGAAATATCTGTAAATATTCTATCTAAACCTTGCTGACCGTTTGATACTGAAATGCAGCCATCTTATCCAATAAATCTTCAGGATTTTCATCTACGAGCAGCATCCGCAAATGCTGTTCACGAACAAAACCCTGCTCGCTGGTAGAGCGCAAAAATTCCAGCAGGTGGTCATAATAACCATCCACATTAAGCAAACCTACAGGGTTGTGATGAATGCCAAGCTGAAGCCAGGTAAGGGCCTCAAATAACTCCTCAAAGGTGCCAAAGCCGCCCGGCAAGGCAATGAAACCATCCGACAGGCTGGCCATCATCGCTTTGCGCTCGTGCATGGTATCCACAATGCGCAAATCATCCAGCTCGTTCTTGCCGGTCTCCATGTCAAACAAGGCCCTGGTGATAACGCCCGTCACCTGTCCGCCGGCCTCCAGCACAGCATCGGCGAGGATGCCCATGATGCCGACCTTGCCGCCGCCATACACCAGACGGATTTTGCGATTTGAAAGAGCAAGTCCCATTTCCTGGGCTGCCGATGTATATGCCTTCCGATTGCCGTTGTTGGAACCGCAAAACACACAGATATTTTTCATAATGCCACCTTTATAGTACTGAATTCGTCCCACAGTTTTTTATTCAAGCTGCTTGCTATTTTACTATATTCATTCGCTTGAATGTCTACAGAAAATGCCGCCAACACTGTTGACGGCATAGAAAAACACTGTTTGTCTCCGGGTTCGTCTAAATATCCAGGTTACGCACTTCGCTGGCATGAGTCTGAATGAAACGAGTGCGCGGCGGAACCGCTGCGCCCATGAGCATGTCGAAAGTACGGTCAGCAGCGGTGGCATCTTCGATGGTCACCAGGAGCAGGGTGCGTGTTTCGGGATTCATGGTAGTGTCCCAAAGCTGATCCGGGTTCATTTCACCAAGACCTTTGTAACGCTGCAAGCTGACCTTGTCCTGAGTGACACCGAGTTCTTTGAAAAACTTTTCTTTGGCACCTTCGGTATACAAGTAGGTTGATTTCTTTTTATGGGTGATCCTATACAGCGGCGGCTGGGCAATGTAAAGATGTCCTTCGTCGATGAGAGGCTGCATGTAACGGAAGAAGAAGGTCAGCAGCAGGGTACGAATATGGCTACCATCAACATCAGCGTCGGTCATGATAATCACCCGTCCATAGCGGAGATTATCGACAGTGAATCCTTCGCCAATACCGGTTCCCAATGCTGAAATGAGAGACTTGACCTCTTTATTTGAGAGTATCTTGTCGAGGCGGGCACGCTCGGTATTGAGGATCTTGCCGCGCAGGGGCAGGATGGCCTGGAAGTGACGATCACGGCCTTGTTTGGCCGAGCCGCCTGCCGAGTCACCATCAAAGATGTACAACTCGGTCCGTTACGGATACAGCTCGGAGCAATCAGCAAGCTTACCGGGGAGGGTCAGGCTTTCCAACGCTGATTTGCGAATGACAAGATCACGCGCTTTGCGGGCGGCATCTCTGGCCCGGAAAGAGGTGAGGCATTTCTTGATAATGGCTTTCCCGGCGGAAGGGTTTTCCTCGAGAAATGTTGAGAATGCTTCGCCCACAGCCTGCTGCACCAGTGTCTGCACTTCGGGGTTCATCAACTTGACCTTGGTCTGGCTTTCAAACTGGGGGTCAGGGTGCTTGACACTGACAATGGCGGTAAGCCCTTCACGGGTATCTTCACCGGAAAAATTGGGGTCCGAGTCCTTAAGCAAACTGTTGCGGCGGGCGTAGTCATTGATCACACGGGTGATCGCGGCACGTAAACCGGTAAGGTGCGTCCCTCCGTCCATGGTATGGATCGTGTTGGCGAAAGAATAGACGGATTCGGAATAAGATTCAGTGTACTGAATGGACGCTTCAATGCCAATCGATTCAAGTTCAGAATCGGCATAAACCACCGGATGAAGGGCTTTGCGGTTGCGGTTGAGATAACGCACAAAAGAGCTGATGCCGCCCTCGAAATAAAAGGCCATCTGCCGGTTCTGGCGTTCATCCACGAGGCTGATTTTGACCTTGCGGGTAACAAATGCCATTTCCCGGAAACGCTGCGAAAGGGTATCAAAGCGGAAAGAAACATCCTCAATGAAGATGGTACGGTCAAAACGGAAGGTGGTCTTATTACCTGTTTTACTTTCCTTGCATTTACCAATCACTTCCACAGGGCCTGTCGGCCGGCCGCGTTCATAGCGCTGTTTGTGGATCTTGCCCTCGCGATAAACAATAACTTCGCACCATTCAGAGAGGGCATTGACGGCAGAAACGCCAACACCATGCAAGCCGCCGGAAACCTTATAACTGCCGCTATCGAATTTGCCGCCAGCATGCAGGATGGTCATGACCACTTCGAGTGCAGAGCGGTTCATCGTGGGGTGAATACCCACTGGAATACCACGGCCATTGTCGGTGACGGTAACGCTATCATCTTCATGGATGGTTACGCTGATCTCAGTACAATACCCCGCCAGCGCTTCATCGATAGAATTGTCCACTACTTCGTAGACCAGGTGATGTAATGCCTTGAGGTCAGTACCGCCAACATACATACCAGGACGGCGGCGGACGGCTTCCAAGCCTTCCAGTACCTGAATATCATTCGCATCATACGAATGGACAATTTTGTCTTGATCTGCCACAAAGTCCTCCAAAACCGAAAAAATAAGAATGTCAGGAATGCAGAGGTTCGTCTTGCTTCTTCTGCATATGCGCTTCAAGCCAATCAACACCCTGTCGATAATACACAAAAGTGGCTGCCAGAAGCCCCGAACTGATAAATGCATGTCCAGCGATGCCCACCAGGGCCATCCACGAATCCCACTCTGCCAGAAGCCAGATAATATTCATGCCCTGACCGATCAAAACAATCAAGAGGATCATCAATCCAGTATTTGGCATAAACATCCTGGCAAGACGCAAACTCTGAAATATGGCATCCCGGGCGCGGATCTTTTTCATAAAAATACCATGCGGCGAAAAGAAGAGCGGGAGTAGCAGCCAAAGAATAATGAACGTCATGGCAAACAAAACGATCTGCCCCAACATGGGATTGATCAACGCCGAAATCGATAGAACGACGAACAAGGGCACAGCGATGATCATCAGGACCAGGATCAGGATGACGGTCAACAGCATGGTTTGCAGAAACTGTCTTGCAAGCATACGCACCGAGAAAGGCTGGGTAGATTCACTGCTGGAGCGAGCGACAGAGCTGAAATAGATCGTTCCAAGCAGAATGCCAGCTAACATAATCAGAAACCAGGAACCAAAAGCCGCCAGAAATGACGGGGATTCATAAATTCCTGCCTGAGCAAACGGATTGCTGATGACGCCGCGGAAGGCCAGCAAACTGGGTACACCAACGGGCAGGGTACGCAGGGCACTGAACAAATTGAAATGTTCAAAAATCGTATCCCATGCTTCCTGACTCTGACGCATCATCTCCAGCAATTCAGGAGACATCTGCGGCCCCAACTCAATGGCCTGCGCATTCAACGCCTGCAATCCTGGTGACAAGAGGCTTTTTAAGCGTAGATGCGGCCCAAACCACAGCAAAAGGTCCACAACTATGGGCAGAATGATCAAAGAAACATTGTTGGCAACCGCATTAAAACCCGCTCCCAGCGAAGGAATCAACCGAGGCGGGCTCGCCGCTACCTGCTCAAATTTACGTTCCATAACAGCTTAATTTTACCATATCCACTTGCATGTCTCCTGTAAAATTGAACAAATTTTCAGGGTTTGGAATACCGGAAAAATGCCTGCAATAGATGATTGACTTAATGGCTATGCGCAATCATATAGTGAAAATGCCCACACATAGGGCATACTTCAAATTCAAACCCACTTGGCAGACGGGCGGCAGACGGTTACAATCAAGTTATGCAAGAGCATCATTCCTTCCCCGACGCCAACCGACTAAGTGTATTGGCTGCGATCATTCTGTTTGTATATGCATTGGTCCCCTTCGTTGATCTCCCACCGCGGGAGATTGCAATCAGTCTGTTCAGGATCCAGTTCAACTTCAATTTCAATATCCATACCCTGGTTTCGCTGCTGGTGGCTGCCCTGGCAGCGGTCGGTTCCGAATGGCTGGTACGCAGTCACCCCAATCTCGGAGAAGAGCAACCCACATACCAGCACTGGCTGCTGCCGGCATTTTCAGCCTGGGTGATTGATGTCCCGCTATCCACCATCGCCATCGGCCCGCAGTGGTGGATCATCTTTGGTTTTGGCGGACTATTCCTGGTGCTGGTCTTTGTGGCAGAATACATCTCGGTCGACTTATCTGACTCATATCATGTGCCGGCCAGTGTCGCTCTGTCCGCTGTGTCGTTTGCCTTGTATCTTGTGCTCGCGATCACCGTTCGGGCGGCCAATATGCGCCTGTACCTGTTGGTACCGGCCATGGTGCTGCCCGCTGCGCTGGTTTGTCTGCGCACGCTCTACCTGAGATCAAGCGGGCAGTGGTCAATCGAATGGGGTGTAGCAACGGCTTTGATCATTGGACAACTCACAATTGGTTTGCATTACCTGCGCCTGTCTCCACCGACCTTTGGTATCATTCTGCTCAGTGTTCTGTACGCGATAACCAGTATTTCAGCGGCTGTAGTTGAGGAACGGCCAATACGCACTGCATGGATCGAGCCAGCGGTAATGCTGGCCGTGTTTTTGGCGTTGGCAGCGGTCTTCCAATTCTAAACAGCCCTGTCCCTAAATATCACACTCATGTTAAAATATGTACACAAATCCGCAATTCATGATCATTTGAATCGAAAACAAATCCGTTTCTTAGCGGTCCGGGAGTTGCGTTTGTCCAGCTTGCATGGTTCACTGCCAACCAACGCCACCGCTCATCAATCACTGTGAAAAGAGTTTTTATGGAAATCGCAATTATTTTGTTAATCTGTTATCTGCTTGGCGCCATTCCGTTTGGCCTGTTGTGGGTCAAACTATTCGCCGGTAAAGATATTCGTGAAATTGCCAGCGGCCGTACTGGCGGCACAAATGCCATGCGCGCTGGTGGCACATGGGTCGGGTTATTGACCGGCATCATGGATATATTTAAAGGCTTTTCCACCTACTGGATCGTGCAAGGGTTTGGGATCAATAACCCCTGGGTACGAGTCGGGGCAGCGCTGGCAGCCATCATCGGGCACAATTATTCCGTTTTTCTCATGGAACGCAATGAAGCAGGCAAGCTGCGCCTGCGAGGCGGCGCAGGCGGCGCAACCGCTTTTGGCGGCACATTGGCGCTGTGGCCACTGGGCGGATTGATCATCTTTCCCTTGTCGGTGGCAGTCTTTTTTGTGATCGGTTATGCCTCGGCAACAACGATGAGCATCGCCTTCTTTTCTGCGATTATCTTCCTTGTACGTGTACTGGTGAAAGCGCCGGGGGCAGAGTGGGCGTATGTGATCTACAGCCTGGCGGCGGAAGCGATCCTGATGTATGCACTGCGGCCAAATATCAAACGCCTGATAGAAGGCACAGAACGCCCGGTTGGCCTGCGCGCTGCCCGGCAAAGAAAAAAAGAAACTCCCTCCTCTAATACAGAGTAGGGAGATGAATCCAAATTCAAGAAACGAGAAGCGGCGTCAGGACGATGCCGCTTCTTTTTCTTCCATAAGTTTTAAGTACAAGAAGCGCAGATTCCGTTGGTGCAGTTCCTCGGCCAAGCCTTCCAAAAATACCCGGCTCTTGCCGCAGGACTGCACATCCGCTTTTTCCATTGTTTCCAGCGGATGGCGGCGGCGGGTAGCGGTCTTAGCTACTTTGTAAATATCCTTCAAATATTTAATATTTTGTTCCACCGCGCCTTCAATCTCACCGCGCAGGATGATATCGCCATGTCCCTGGACAATGTTCTCCAAGCTCATCTCACCGACGCGCCGCATGGTCTCCTGCAATTGATCGTAATCCCCATCGACAATATAAGGAATAGGCATGAAGGCGTCCCCCGCAAACAGCACGCGATCTTCTTCGATCAAAATCGAAATACCGTCCGGGCTATTGCCGGGCGTAGGGAACAAGACAAGATGCTTTTTGCCGACCGTGAGAGACAGGGTACCCACTTCAAATGTGAGGTGAGGCAGGACCATCTTGACCTGCTTGAAAGCCGGGTTCTGATGGCGGGTTTCTTCCAGCGCAGGAATGCCGCGCTCAACCATCAACCTGCGGCATAAAGCAGAGGACACCACCGTTGCACCAGGGAAGAAGCAGTTCCCCCAAGTGTGATCGGCATGATAATGGGTGTTGATCACATAGCGAACAGGAACCTTTAATTCCTCTTCCACAAAACTTCGCATACGCAATGTTTCTTCGGGAATGGCGAGGGTATCAATAACCACTGCCCAATCCGTACCTAATACAACGCCCGCTGTCACCTGGGCGTAAATTTCACTTTGAAACCAATACACGTTTTCTGAAACGCGCTCTCGCTGCATGCAAACCTTCCTAAAATTTAAGAATTTTGGCAGGTTTTCAACTCAAATACATATCCCCAAAACTTTGATGGACAGATAGTGGTTTATGTTCCGCCATGCGAGCATAAACCACCATAGATATTTATGTGAAAACATCTGACCTCTAAAGAAGTAGAATAGCACAAAAGAATTAAAAAGTCAAAAAAACACCTTTCGATTCTTTAAGATTCGAAGCAATATTCGCACTAAATTGGTGTTAATACTGTGATAAAACCCTGTACAGACGATCCAGACCATCCTCCAGGTAATCCTTTGGCAGGCCAAAACTGATACGCAAATGATGGTCGAGACCAGAAAAATGGGCGCCGGGAACCATATAAGCGCGTTCTTCGCTTATCACCCGGTCTATCAATTCAATTGAACCGACATCGCGGTGGTAGCGCACAAAAGCGATGGCTGCTGCCTGAGGCGGGACGAGGGTAAAAAGCCCTTCATGGCGGGCACACCAATTCTCAAAATTGGCATATCCTTTGCGGATGTAATTCCGCGCGCGGGCGATGATGCGCGGGCGCACCTCCGGCGAGAGAGCATAGGCAGCCAGCTTGTTACCAAGCATGGTATTACCGATAGTAATGTAATCCTGACGGGCCCACATTTCTTCGGCTAATTCGGGTGTGGTGACGGTCCAGCCGATACGCAGACCAGGCAGGCCATAGGCTTTGGACATACTGCCATTGGCGAGTACCTTGTCATAGCGCCCCCAGAATGATGGGGTTTGCTCATCACTGACCCGCTCAGCGCCAGCGTAGACTTCATCAGCCAAGAGCCAGGCGCCCACCCGATCGGCTGCAGCAACCACAGCATCCATTTCCTCGGATGACATGACGTGTCCCGTGGGGTTGTTGGGATTGCAAACGGCAATGAGTTTGGTGCGGTCGGTAACCGCGCGATTCAATTCATCGACATCCACGCTCCAGCCGGTTTCTTCTTTCAAAGAGAAAGTGTTCACGTTCAATTGCAGGTTCCTGGCAATCCCCCAGATTTGCTGGTAATTGGGCATGAGAATAGCAATTTCATCGCCGGGCGACATGAGGGTAACCAATCCCGTGAAATTGGCCTGGGCGCAGCCTGTGGTCACGAGGACATTATCTGCGGTTGCACCGGGATACATGGCGGCAATGGTTTGACGCAGCTCGACTGAGCCATTGGTCTGTGGGTAATTGAGCTCGGTTGCCATGAGTTCGTCGAGCAAAGCTGGTTCGTCGACCAGTTCTCCCAGGGTCATGGGATGCACGCCGCTTTCCGATAAGTTGATCTCGACCTGGTTTTCCCAAATCGACATGATCCGTTCCAATTCAAAAGGTACGAATTCGTACGCCATATTGCTTCCTCCAAACGATTTTCCTATTCGCCCAACATGGTGCCAAGGTTTTGGTCGAGCGCTCTCTGGTATGCCAATAATGCGATAGCGGTATCCTGTACGCCAACGCCTGTCAGGTCACAAATGGTGACTTCGTCATCGCTCTGGCGGCCAGTCTTCATGCCTGAAGTCAACTCGCCCAGCTCGGTGATGTCTGCATTTTCGGTGATCACACTCTCTTCAAGTGCGTGGTGAAGTTCTCCCAACCGGAAGCACTGCGACTTACGGTCACAGCAAATGCGACCCACTTTGGCAAATACTTCAGCGTGGCATTCCTGCTTGTTTTCTGAGTCGGATCCCATACAAGTAATATGAAGTCCCGGGTGCAGCCAGTCAGCTTGCAGATAAGGAATGTGAGCGGGCGTAGTAGTAACCACGATCTGGCTCTGGCGCACCACCTCTTCTGCCGAGCTAGCGGCCACGACCTCGACACCCAATTCCTGTGACATCTCCACTACATATTTTTCCACATCTTCGGGCACGATGCCAAAAATCATGATGCGCTTGTAATCACGCACCAACTTCAAGGCGCGCATCTGAAAACGGGCCTGCATGCCAGACCCAATCACGCCCACAGTTTCGACATCTTCGCGGGCCAGATATTTTGCGGCAAGCGCCCCTGCCAATCCGGTGCGCACGTCTGTCAGATACCCATTGTCCAGCAAGAAGGCTTCGGCACGGCCAGTGACGGCACTCATCACGAGCATCATGCCGCTACCTGTAGGCAGACCAAGTTGGTAATTATCAAAGAAACCAGCGGCAATCTTGATCGCGAAATGATCGAGGCCATGCAAATACGCTGTCTTAACATCCACCTCGCCGTTGTGCTCGGGAATGTCAATCCGTAAAATGGGCGGTACGGTGGCAGCTCCTTCGGCGAGTTTACTGAATCCAGCGGCGACAGCTTCCATGGCAGCAAGGTCCATAGAAAGACAACGGCGGATCTCCGATTCGATCAAAATCCTGACGATCATTTTGCGCTCCTCTTTTTGCTAACGTTTTTATCCAAGTCCATGCTCTCTGGCAATGCGCAGCAACAGCGGCAGGTTCACATTGCTGCCGCTGATCACAACGGCCACATGCTGTCCATACTGCTTCACTTTGCCGGACAAGATGGCAGCCATGCCAACCGCTCCGGCGCCCTCGACCACCAGGCGGTGTTCGTTAAGGGCAAAGGCCATGGCGCTGGCAATCTCTTCTTCAGAAACCAGTACTGCTTCATCAATGTATTTTTGCACTAACGGGAAGGTATAAGTGTTGTGCAATCCCAAGCCGCCAGCCAAACCATCGGCAATGGTCGGCTCTTCAACGATATCAACCACTTTTCCGGCTTCGAGGGCACGTACCATGGCCGGGCCGCGTTCCATAGAAACCCCGATGATACGCAAGTCAGGTTTGGCGGATTTCAAGGCCAACGAAATGCCGGACAGAAGTGAGCCGCCGGATAACGGGATGATAGCGGTGTCAATCTGGGGAAAATCTTCCAACAGTTCCAGGCCGATGGTACCCTGACCAGTGATGACATAAGGATCATCAAAAGCATGCACCATGGTCAACTAGCGCTCTTCAGCAAGCTGGTCGGCATAGGCCAGGGCATCGTCGGCACCCTGGCCGACGATGATTAACTCTGCGCCCAGATTGCGTATGGCTCGCCGTTTGTTCTCTGGAACTGGCTCAGGCAAGCAGACCACTGCATTCACATTCAGCTTGCGAGCTACATAAGAAAGTGCCCTCCCATGGTTACCGCTGGAGCAGGTAACCACGCCCCGCGCCCGCTCTTCATCACTCAAAGATAATAGCTTGTTGGAGGCCCCGCGCATCTTGAATGCCCCGGTACCTTGCAGGTTTTCCAGTTTGAGCATGACCTGCGCACCCAGCTTCTCAGAAAGCGCCGGGGCATCGGCCAACGGCGTGCGACGCACGAGCGGTGTGATGCGTTGACGCGCCAGATAAATATCGCTCAAGGTTAAATCCTGCCATTGCATTGTCATTGTTCACTCCTTCATCAATGTTGTTTTTATCCATAATCAACCAGGCACAGGAATAGTGCAAAGTCTGTACTCAGCTGCCTGTCAAATCTTTCAATCCATGGATCGTTCAGGTTCGGGTGCTGCCCAGTTTCAATCCCGGTATCGCGGTTTTTGATTCAAGTAATCCCATCAACCAGTTCACAATAAATGCCAACACGAGATAGACCACAGCCACAGCAAAATAAGAAGCGATGGGATTATAAGTTTTCGAGGCCACAAATTTAGCTTCTGTCATTAAATCCGGCACTGAGATCAGGAAAGCAATCGCTGAAGTTTTCAGCAGCGAAATCGGTTTATTAGACCAGGCTGGAATCACCAGGCGCAGGGCCTGGGGCAGAATGATATAGCGAACCGCCTGGAGGCGGGTCATTCCAATGGCGCGGGCAGCTTTCATTTGCCCACTGCCAATCGCCTGAATCGCGCCGCGGAAATACTCAGCCTGGTAGGCGCCGCTGTTCAACCCCAGGGCGATGTAAGCGGCGGTCATCCGCGAGAGGGTCAGACCAGCATCCGGCAAACCAAAGTAGATGATAAACAATTGCACAAGGGCTGGCGTCCCGCGAAAAAGCCCAATATATGCAGAAGCGATGCCCCCAATCCATTTTCCGCCATAGACCCGTGCCACAGCTGCCGGAAGTCCAACCGCAATCCCCAAACCCAAACCGACCGCGGTCAACTTGAGGGTGATCAACGTGCCTTCCAACAAGACCGGTAAATATTTGAAAAAGAACTGTAACCATTCACCCATGATCAATCCTCAACCGATGCTGCATCTTGTTCACCGTCCTGGTCATGCTTGCCATATAATTCGGTGATCTTCCACAAAAACTCGCGGGTGCGCTCAAATTTCGGCCGATAGAACAGGTCTTCGGGCGGCCCCTCTTCCACCACCACCCCTTTCTCCATGAAAACGATGCGGTCGGCGACCTCGCGGGCAAAGCCCATCTCGTGGGTCACGACGACCATGGTCATGCCTTCTCTGGACAGCTTTTCCATCACTTCCAATACTTCGCCAATCAATTCAGGATCAAGCGCCGAAGTTGGCTCATCAAACAACATGATGCGTGGATCCATTGCCAGCGCGCGGGCAATGGCAACACGCTGCTTCTGACCGCCGGAAAGCTGACCAGGGTAATGACCGGCACGGTCAACCAATCCCACCCGCTCCAGTTCCCACATCGCCTTTTTGTGCGCTTCTTCTTTCGACATGCCCAAAACCTTGACCGGGCCGACCATTACATTATCCAATGCGGTGAGATGATTGAAAAGAAGAAAGTCCTGAAAAACCATACCGATATGCTGGCGGACATGGTCGTGATTGACACCTGCAGCGGTGATCTCCTGATCATCCAGCCAGATCTGCCCGCTGTCCGACGAAGAGAGCAAATTGATGCAGCGCAGCAAGGTACTCTTGCCTGTGCCAGAAGGACCGATGAGGACAACGGTATCGCCCTCATTCACTTCCAGCGAAATGTCCTTCAAAACCTCAGTATCGCCGTAAATCTTGGAAACGTTTTGTATACGCAGGATCGTATTTGTCACGGTTTCTTCCTTAGTAAATGATTGAGTATAAGAATAGGTCAGCTAAAAGGCTGGAATGCGGGTCTTACGCTCCAGGATAGCCAGGGCATGTGAAACCAGGAAAACCAACCCAAAATAGATCATGGCAGCAATCGTAAAAGCCATCAATGGCTTAAAAGTGCGTGCCCCGACGAACTGTGCCCTCCGCAGCACCTCCGCCACGCCAATGGCATAGACCAGGGAAGAATCCTTGACCACTGTAGCCGCCTCATTTGACCAGGGCGGGATCGCCAGACGCAGCGCCTGCGGCAGGATGATGTTTTGAATGGTCTGGATGCGGCTCATTCCCAAGGCACGGGCCGCCATCTCCTGCCCCCCGCCGACCGAGAGCACTGCCCCGCGGAAGATTTCCATCTGGTAGGCACTGCTGATGATGCCCAGCGAAAGGGAACCAGCCCAAAACGGAGAAAGATTAATCGAGCCTGCAATAATGAAATACAGGATGAAAAGCAAAACGATAGGCGGCAGGCCGCGCATAACGGTGCTATATACACCAGCAAGGCATGAAAAGACTTTGCCACCATAGATGCGCACCAGGGAGAACAGTACCCCCAACACCAATCCCATCGGCAAGGCAACCAAAGTTACTGCCACAGTAATGCCCACGCCAGTCAAAATATAAACAAAAATATCCCACAATGCCATAAGTGCCTTCCTGCCATGCTGTATTTGTAAAACGGGTCTGTTGTCATTGCGATAGTGCCCGCAATCTCCAAGTCAGTGGTGGGCGCTCCGCGCCCACGTCGGGTTATAACTTTCGCAATGACATCAAAAACGGCTATTCCTATCTTTCACATACGGGACAACATCTACATTATATAGAATTGAACCTTGAAATGAAAGTGACCAATTTCACCGTTTATGCGTAATTATCGTAACAATGGAACAAGATTTGCGGGATATAAAAAAACAAAGACCTTCCGAGAGGAAGGCCTGCCGCAATCTATCCATCATCTCAACGGCGCAAGGCCAAAACCTCTCAATAGATTCAGTGGATAAAATGTTGTCGTCGCAGAAGATTTCGATAAATTTCCATTGACTCTTTTGTATCACATTGCAAAAACATCTGTCAAGGTTGGGCAAGAAATGAGAGCTTGCCCTGGACATCTGCACAACGCGCATCTGTATAAGGGCCTGCAGAAGACGGAGTAATTCTAATCCAGCACACTTCGGCAAGCTCATCTCATGCGAAATGGCATAGTGTGCGAGGAGGCTCAATGTGCCGATAAAAGCGCATTCCCAAAAGATGATGTGTTAAAATGAAAAAGCATATCCGAA
The DNA here is from genome assembly GCA_021107195.1 of Anaerolineaceae bacterium. Classification (GTDB taxonomy): domain Bacteria; phylum Chloroflexota; class Anaerolineae; order Anaerolineales; family Anaerolineaceae; genus SMBSF63. The sequence continues at coordinate 14,115 of JAIOTF010000292.1, forward strand.
TTCGGCTATAGACGATCAAATGCAAAATAAATTCTTCTCGCCCATCTTTTCGCTGGTTCTAAAATGCGCTCCACTGAAATCCATGTTGAGTGCGGTATTGCTGTACGTACTCGGCGTTGGCATTGCAGATTATCTGGGGATAAATACCCACTGGAATGTGATCTGGTCGGGTTTGAGCCTGTGTCTGCTTTTACTGCTGGCATCGGCCTACCTGCGGGCATATTTTGACTTGCTTGAAGACGCCCCACGCAGCCAGTTGTTCCGCGAGAACTGGGCAGAGAATAACCTGCAATCAGATAATCAACTACGCCCAGCGGTACTGCTGCAAGTCGCCCTGGTTGCCCTGACGGCGGCCGCAGTGCTGGCACTGTTGTTGATCCTGCGGGAACGCGGCAACCAGACCGCACAAATCTTTCTGTTTTTGATCTTCATTCTCTCATTCTTTCAGAGTGTGCCACCGCTGCGCCTGGTGTATTCCGGGTATGGTGAAATTCTGCAAGCGATCCTGATCACGAACCTGATCCCCGCCCTGGCTTTCACCCTGCAATACGGTGAGCCGCATCGCCTGCTGGCGATGATCACCTTTCCACTGACCTTCCTGCACCTGGCAATGTCACTGGCACTCTCGCTGCCACGCTATGCGACCGACGTGAAATTCCAACGGCAATCTCTGATGAGTCGTCTGGGATGGCAGCGCGGGATGAATTTACACAATATTCTGATCCTGTTGGCTTATGTAGTGCTCGGCCTGGCAGCCGTGTTTGGCCTGCCCTGGGCATTGACCTGGCCGGGACTGCTGACTTTGCCGGTGGGCCTCTTCCAAATCTGGCAAATCCTGCAAATTGGCGGCGGCGCACGCCCGAACTGGCGGTTGACGAAGATCACCGCCATCTCGACTCTGATATTGACCAGCTATATGCTGGCGTATGCGCTTTGGACAGGATAAAACATGCCTGAATTTCTGAAA
>JAIOTF010000029.1 GCA_021107195.1 Anaerolineaceae bacterium
GCAATAGGCAAAATCTTGCTGGAAAACATCAAAGTGGCCGGTTGAGGTGTGCTTTGAGCGAAAGGGGGCTTACTTTTGTCATTTTTGAGCGTTGATTAACCTCAAAATTTCATGCGTAGGCCCTAGAACCAATTCCTGCTGCATCAACTCAAAAGATTTCGCCATATGTCATACTGGAATATGCCAAACTTCCGGAAAAAATATGCCTTTTTCCTTGCAAAAATGGTCGAAAAAAATTGAAAAACGGATTACAATAGTATTGTGACGGAATAGTAATAAATTTTATCCAGGAAATGTCTATACAATCTGTCGATTACCATTCATAACAGATCCATCTTCAAAAAAGGAGAAAAGCGTATCATGACCGTTCATCTGTACGTTTCATTGCTTCCCGAAGCGCTGATCGCCTCCATGCTGTCACCGGAAGAATTCGGTGTTTACTACGCTGTGGGCAGCAAGAAAAAATCGCGCGGCCAGGCCATGTTCTTCGAGCTGGATCCGGATTTCCGGGATGACTTCTTCCGCGTCCAGGAAGGCATTGATCGCTGCGTGCCCCATGAAAACGGGACCCCAAAATCCTCCATCTACATCTCAGTCTACCGCGTGCTGGAACACATCCCGCTGAAAGCCATCAAAAAGCTCTATCTCGTTACCCGCGATGGCAAGACTCTGGGACTGGCACCAGGCGAAATTCCCGAACAGGAAACGAATGTTTCCCATCTCTGCCAGGAAATTGCTCCGGTACACCCACTGGTCGTTACCAATCTTGCCCCGGTCAAATTCTACGAATACATCGTCAAAAACCCCACCCTGATCACCCTGCCGGCCATCGTTTATGCCGAACTCAAACTGGGTGAACTTTCCAGCGACCCCGAATATGGTGCCGTCGGCGACCTGCCCTACAGCAATATCGACCACCTGCGGGAATGCTTGATAGAATTGAAGACTAAGATCATCCACGTAAAGATGGTAGACCGGGTGCATTCTGCGGGCGTGGCCTACCGTACCATTGCCAGCGGTGTTTACTTCGGGAAGGAAGAAGGTTTGATGTTCTTCCCCATGCCTTCTAAAGAGGAATTACGCGACAAATATAATAACTGGCGTCGATCCGCAAATATGTAAGTCTTACACCCCGGTGGCCAAACAAGGCCTCGCCGGGGTGTGCTGTGTCCAAACGTAAGCGATAAGTCCCACTGCTGGTTCATTATGCTGACGTACACCCCGCAGCCAAACAGTAGTGGGAATGGAGTGTAATCAAATATATACTTTTTAGGAGTGTAGTATGAACGATCAAGTTTGGCTTTATATTGCTATCGGCTCTGGCTTCATGGCGCTTGCAGTTGCTGTGTACCTGTATTTCTGGGTACAGAAGCAGGATGCTGGTTCAGAGCGCGCCCGGGAAGTTGCTTCCTGGATCGAAGAAGGCGCCCGCTCGTATCTGAAGAAGTTGTACACCGCACTGACCCTTGTGGCAGTTGTGATGGCGATCATCCTGGCGCTGGTCTTTGGGCTCAGTGCTGGTGAGGGCCTCCGCGGTTTGGAAATGGCCTTTGCCTTTGTGGTTGGTGCAATCTGCGCTGCTCTGGCAGGCTATATGGGCATGAGCATCGCCGTCAAAGCCAACGTGCGCACCGCCGTTGCCGCTAAAGACAGCATCCCCGTGGCCTTCAAAGTTTCCTTCTACGCCGGCACCGTGATGGGTATGGCCACCGTTGGCCTGGCCATTATCGGTATGAGCTTCATCTACCTGCTGACTGGCAATCCGGAAGTGGTATTGGGCTTCAGCTTCGGCGCATCCGCTCTGGCATTACTGGCCAAAGCCGGCGGCGGCATTTACACCAAGACGGCCGACATCGCTGCCGACCTGGTGGGGAAAATTGAAGTTGGTATCCCCGAAGACGATCCCCGCAACCCCGCCGTTGTGGCCGACAATGTTGGGGACAATGTGGGTGATGTAGCTGGCACCGGCGCCGATATTTTCGACTCCTATGTCGCCAGCGCTGTGGCCGTGATGTTGATTGGCGCCTCCTACAGCCTGAATGGCGATACAAGCCAGATCATCCGCTACACAACCCTGCCCCTGATCATCTGCACACTGGGTATCTTTGCTTCCATCCTCGGCATCCAGTTTGTCCGCGTGGGCAAAGACGGCAGCCCCGGTAAAGCACTCAACCGCGGCACGATCATCACCTGCCTCTTCCTGGCCGCGATGGTCATTCCTCTCGTTCTGCTGGGCGGCTTCAACGTCGGCGTTCTATGGGCTACCCTGGTTGGTATGACCACCGGCGTGGTGATCGGCTTCACCTCTGATTACTTCACCACAGAGAACAACACTCCCGTGAAAGAGACGGCCAAAGTGTCTGGCTCCGGTTCAGCTATTACCATCATCACCGGCTTCAGCTACGGTCTGATCAGTGTCGTACCTTCGGTCATTGGTATTGTGATTGCCACTCTGGCGTCTTTCTATCTGGCTGAAGCCAATGGCTTGAGCGGCATCTACGGCATCGGTATCGCCGCCGTGGGTATGCTTTCCGTTTCCGGGATGATCGTTTCCTCCGACGCCTATGGCCCCATCGTGGACAACGCCCGTGGTATCGCTGAAATGGCCGGCATGGATCACGAAGTGATCAAACGCGCCGACACCCTTGACTCGGCCGGCAACACTGCCAAAGCTATTACCAAGGGCTTCGCGATTGGCGCCGCAGCCCTGACCGTGCTGGCCTTGTTCAATGCCTATGCAGAAGTGATCGCTGCTTCCGGCACCGAATTGACCATCAGCCTGCTCAACCCGCTGGTAGTGGCCGGTGTGCTGCTCGGCGCAGCCACCCCGCCCCTGTTCAGCGCCTTGCTGATGCTCTCTGTTACCCACAATGCCTTTGACATGATCGAAGAGATCCGCGGCCAGTTCCGCAATAATCCAGGAATCCTGGCTGGCACAGCCAAGCCGGACTACGCCAAGTGCGTCAGTCTGGCGGCTCAAGGTGCATTGACCTCCCTGGTTGGCCCCGCATTCCTCGCCATCGGCCTGCCTCTGCTGGTTGGCTTCATCCTCGGCCCCGACGCCCTGGGTGGATTCCTCGGCGGCGCAATCTTCACTGGCGTCATCTTCGCTCTGCTCATGTCCAACTCAGGTGGTTTGTGGGACAACGCAAAGAAATTCATCGAGACCGGCCAGTATGGCGGCCCCGGCTCCGAGGCACACAAAGCGGCCGTTGTGGGCGACACCGTTGGTGATCCTTTCAAAGACACCGCTGGTCCTTCGCTCAATACTCTGATCACAGTTATGTCGCTGGTGTCTTCCCTGTTTGCCCCGATCATTGCTATGATCCATCTCTTCTAGGACAAACATCCATTCAGAAAACAAAAGGCTGTCCCGCACGGGACAGCCTTTTTCATTCCGATGAAGGGCGAGGCATGCCTCACCCCTACTTAGATGCTGTAATACAGATTCAAATCAGATTTCTAAAAATGAATCATCAAGACCTAACTTAACTGCCAATGCTTGTTTTGTCTGTCTCATATTTGGATGAACGGGAATTCCCAATTCCTCAAACCATTTTATCAACACCCCCGTTTCCAGGAACGCGCCTTCTTCTAATTTTCCCGAATATGCAATTTCTCTCAACCGTTTTACACATTCCAGAATCATTCTTTCCCCCTCCCAATTCCGCGTCGGTTCAAGTAAATCTGAAAACCGCATACACCAACATAAAGGATCATTGAAATGCTGACTACTGCCAAAATATGTATGCGTAGTAATAGCGTCCAATATCAGGTCGTCAGTTATACCAAGCTCTCTTTGAACGAGGTAAGATCCAACCGGTGCGTGCAAATAATGAATATAATTGGCCTCGCATGCATACTGAATTTGTATGTTTCCTTCTTCAACAAGCTGATTGTAAACGTGTGGGGGTAAATCTTTCCCGGCATCGTGGAGAATACCAATTGTCCGGGCTTTTTCCTGGTCAAGATCATAAACCTCAGCAAGTTCACTCATAACTTGCATCACTCCTAATGAATGCTCCAATCTTTTCGGGGTAACCACAGTTTTCAGGAATGATACGAATTGATGTTCAGGCATTTCTACTCCTTAAGCTTCATTTATTGCTCATATTATATGATGTGAAACCATATGTTATCACGCAGCCCAGGGCTTACGCATGAAAAAAGGTAGAAAATGAGAGGAAAAACCA
>JAIOTF010000082.1 GCA_021107195.1 Anaerolineaceae bacterium
CATGAGGATCGCGACCTTTTTGACGGCGGGTTCAAGGGTTAAAATCGGCTGCCATTTGACTCTGTCGTGCAGAAGAGCGGGAACCTGAATCAGCATATGCAGACCAGCTCCAATAACAGCGCCCCAGGCAACACCAAAGACGCCATATTGTGGCGACAGCAGGAGTGTTCCCAGAATGATGCCCAGGCTGTACATGCTCGGCAAAATGGCAGGAATGATAAAGTGTTGGTGGGCGTAGAGTGTGGCGGTGAAGATGCTGCTGACGGCAAAAAGTATAGTAGAAAGAAGCAAGATACGCATCAACTGCACCGTCATGAGCTGCACTTCGGGCGAATAACTGGCACCCACACCCCAACGGCCACTGACCAGCCAGGGAGCGGAAAATGCAGAAAGCAGGGAGGCTCCACAGGTTATCAGAAAAATGATATTGACTACCTGGCTAAAAAGGTGATTGGGACGGTCGGGGTCACCTTTGCCGAGGAGTTCAGTGTAGACGGGAATGAAGGCGAAGCTGAGTGCACCACCAGAAAGCATGGTGAAGAGCAGTTCGGGGACGACGTTGGCGGCTGTGAATGCATCCAGGGCTGACCCTGTGCCGAACTGGCCGGCAATGATGCGCTGCCGGATCAGGCCAACGATGATCGATATTCCCCAACCGATCATCACGATCAAAGTCGAACCAGCGATTCGATTGGTTCTGGACGAGGTCTTATTCGGAACTTTTTCTGCTGCCATTCTTAACCTTTTTCTTGAATTGCTAAAAAGAGCAATTATCTTATCCCTGCGGGCGATGACGTTTTTCCAACTCTTCCAGAATATCAGCCGGAGCAAGGCCGCTGTCTGCAAGCAGAACGAGGGCGTGGTAGGTCAGGTCAGCAACTTCTTCGATCAGGCGCTGTTTGCCCTGGCCTTTGGCAGCAAGAATCACTTCTACTGATTCTTCACCAACTTTTTTCAGGATCTCGTCCTGTCCTTTTCTGAAAAGATAGGCCGTGTATGAGCCTTCAACGGGATTCTCCTGTCGATCCAGAATGATGTTATACAGTTCAGTAAGAGTCATGATGCCTCCAATAGATGAGAGAAAAGCGGTGTCAATGGGTTTTCAAAGACATGCATTAACTTATTATACGGTGACAGGATTGTGAAAGCAGGTTACTTTACCTGTATGGCAGGCAGGACCCGCTGGTACAACCTTAACCAGAATGGCGTCCCCATCACAATCCAGCGACAAGTCTACCACCGTTTGTGTGTTGCCTGAAGTTGCGCCTTTGTGCCATAATTCCTGGCGGCTGCGTGACCAGAAATGCGTTTCGTTGGTTTGTAATGTCATTTCGAGCGATTGTGCATTCATATAGGCCAGCATTAGAACCTGGCCGGTGTTGTTGTCCTGGACAATAGCAGGGATCAATCCCTTTTCATCATATTTGGGTAAAATATTGACGTTCATCATTTTAGTTCCGTAGATAGCATCCTTTTTTGTGAGGTGAGAATGATTGAAAAATTAACGATCCGGGCAGCTGAGCTGCGTGATTCACAGGCGATTGGCGATCTGTGCGGTCAATTGGGGTATGAAGTGGATCGCGATCGCATGCAGCGGCGATTCATGCAAATCATGCAAGACCCCGCCCAAATACTGCGTGTAGCCAGCGATAATTGTAACGGGTTGGCTGGCTGGGCGCACGCTTTGCCGGTGTGCTACCTGGAAGCTGAAGCGTTCATCGAAATTGGCGGATTGGTTGTGAACAAATCCTGCCGCAGGATGGGAATAGGTCAGGCATTAATGACATCGGTGGAGGATTGGGCCAGAGAAATCGGGATAACGACGATCCGGCTGCGCTCCAATATCAATCGCCAGGGGGCACACCAATTTTATCGCAACATTGGTTATGAAATTGTTAAACAGCAATATACATTCGTCAAAAAGCTTTAATGTTCAACAGGAATATTCCGAACAGGGATGTCTGCTTGTGACAGGTAGCTTTTCAGTTTGGGGATGTAGAGCTTGCCATCGTGAAAAAGCGAGGCAGCCAGCGCGGCGTCTGCTTTGCCGTCTGTCAGCACTTCAGCAAAATGCGCCATTGTGCCAGCTCCGCCAGAAGCAATAACAGGCACATTGACTGCTTCTGAGACAGTGCGGGTCAAGGCGATATCATAACCGGACAGCGTACCATCTGCATCCATGCTGGTCAGGAGGATTTCCCCGGCACCAGCAGCCACGCCTTGAACCACCCATTCGATGGCGTCGAGACCTGTGGGGGTGCGCCCGCCGTTGATGACCACCTCCCAGCGCGGTTCTGTGCCTGAATCCGATATACGGCGAGCGTCAACAGCAAGCACAATACACTGACTGCCAAAACGCTGTGCGCCTTCCGAGAGTAAGTTGGGATCATGCACAGCGGCTGAGTTGACACTGACCTTGTCAGCGCCTGCCAGCAGCATTTTACGCATGTCTTCAACGGTACGAATACCGCCGCCCACTGCCAGGGGCATGAAGACCTGGTCGGCAACGCGTTCAACGGTTTTGATGGCGGTTGCCCGGCCTTCGGGAGTCGCCGATATATCGAGAAAGACCAGTTCGTCTGCACCTGCCTGGTCGTAAATCTTCGCCTGCTCCACGGGGTCGCCCGCATCGCGCAGGTTGACAAAATGCACTCCTTTGACCACTCTGCCTTCGGCGATATCGAGACAGGGAATGATACGTTTTGCAAGCATAGGAATTAACCCTTTCTCCCTTTGAACAGTTCTTCGGTTTGAATGCTGCCTTCGTAGAGCGCTCGTCCGATGATCACGCCAGGTAATCCGGCTTCCTGGATGGCGGTTACATCTTCAATGAGGTTAACTCCGCCTGAAGCGATCACTTGCAGGCCGGTATCTTGTGCAAGCTGCAAGGTGGCTTTCAGGTTGACCCCGGTTTGCAGGCCGTCTCGGGCGATGTCGGTAAATACGATCCAGCGCAGCCCCATTGTCTGAAAGGTTTGCCCGAGGCTTACAGCAGTTTGGTTGGACGATTCCTGCCAACCGCGCACATGGACGACGCCATCGCGTGCGTCAAGGCTGACAGCAACCCGCTCGGCACCCCAACGGTTTACAGCTTGCTGTACCAATTCAGGCCGGCGTACTGCCGCGGTACCCAGGATAACCCGATTGACGCCCATGGCCAGGATGCGTTCGGCATCCTGCAAGCTGCGCAGGCCGCCGCCAAATTGAACAGGAATTTTGCGGGCGACAGCCACTTTTAAAATGGATTGGAGGGCTTCTTGGTTGGTGGTGTCAGTTTCTTCAAATGCTCCATCCAGATTGACAACATGCAGCCATTGTGCCCCTTCATCCAACCAGCGAGCAGCCACATTGGCGGGGTCGCTGGCGTAGTTGGTCTGGCGATTGGGGTCACCCTCTTTTAGACGCACCACCTGACCCTTTCTCAGGTCAATGGCGGGGAAAATTATGAAATCAGATTCCATTGCAGGTTCCTTTCAGAATTGTGTGGTTTCTGCGTTCATCAGAAAAGTTTTTATGTCGGTTGTTGTAAAGTCTGGTTGTTTGAGGCGGCTGTCCTGGAGGATGCCGCACGCTAACAACAGTTTTAACCAGTATTTGCTTTCAGAACTGCTGAGATTCAGATATTCCTTCAATGCTCTGCGCCAGTCAGCGCGGGTGGGCGGTGGCTTTTTGGATTCAGCAATGACTGCGACGACATACAAGATTTCCGCCGCTTGTGCGAAAGCCGGCCGCGGTTCCATGACCACGATCTTTCCGTATAGTCTTTCTTCGCGCAAAGAGATGCAGTTAACACCTGCTTCGCTTTGCCACAGGTCAATGGCCTGTTCTGAACGTGCGTGATCCAGAAGGCGATTGGCCGAAGAGGGGCCAAGAGCGGCCTTGATCAGGTTTGCCGGGATGGCGGTACTGAACTCCCGGCGGAATTCTGCGATCATCTTGACGCCTTTTTGGTAGGGCTTGGCCTTTTCCTGAACGGGAGAAGCTGACAAAATTTTGGGCTCAGGTTTCTTCTCTGGTTGAGTTTCTTGAAAAGGAATGCAAAGATAGCGTTCATTAAGGATATGGTTTGCAGAGCCGGGGTCTGGCAGGATGAACTGTACTTGCCTGCCAGCTAGCACCAGGCGGTCAGCCACCGCGGCAAAGGCACCGTCTCCAGTGATGAAGAGATACACATCAGCAGAGTTTCTAGCAGCGTGCAGGCCTGCTTGAAAAGCCAGCGCCATGTCACTGTAATTGTGTATAACGTGTTTTTTCCCGGGACTTGATTTTTGCGAATGGTGATGTTGATACGGCTCGAAGCTATCGACATTGATGATCTGTGAAAACTGATTGAGGCCGCCAAGCTGTTTGTTATAGTGGCTGAAATTGGCGGCGGCGTATGTATCATCTTTCGTCAAATTCCCCGCATTTTGATTGACATACTCTGCTAAAGATTCGAAATCGATCGATGGAGAGGCACCAAAATCACCAACACCCTGTTTGTGCAAATTCTTCAGGGTGGTGTAGAGGTTTTCGAAGTCAATGAATAACGCGGCACGGATAGTTGAGTTGATCATGAGGGAGGGTTACTTTCCTGAATAGTTAAACCTTGAAGAAATTCGCTAAAATTGTCTGTCCTACACGTTGGCTTTTTTCCGGATGGAACTGAACGCCGAAGATATTATCTTTTTGCACGGCAGATGTAAAATCAATCAAATAGTCCGTTCTGGCGCTGGTTAAAGCCCGGTTCCGGGGCAGGCAGTAATATGCGTGGTTGAAGTAGGCGTGACATCCATCGGGCAGTCCTTTGAAGAGAGAAGTGGAATCCTTCCTAAACCAGAGTTGATTCCAACCGGTGTGCGGGATTTTGAAACCAGGCTTGTCCCCGAAACGAAGTACTTTCCCGGGAAGAAGGTCAAGTCCGGGGTATTTTCCCATTTCGGTGCTGTACGAAAAGAGAGCCTGCATGCCCACGCAGATGCCAAAGATGGGCGTTCCGCGCACTGCTGCTTCCTGTAAGGCGGGAATCAAGGCATATTGCTTGAGGCCTTCGATAAAGCCGCCAAAGGCGCCTACGCCCGGCAGGATGATCCGGCCAGCAGATTGCAGATCCTGCGGGTCTTTGCTGAGCTTGATCGAGAAGCCGAGCGTTAGGGGAGCATTGTAACCTGAGTGCAGGTTCCCAGTCCCGCCATCAATGAGAAGAGCACCGTATTTTTGCATGAAATCTCCTAGAAAGGCCACCCCTTGCTGGAAGGAATGGTGCCGGCAGGGCGAGGATAAATCTGCGTGGCGGCATCCACCGCCCGGCCCAGTCCTTTGAAGATGG
>JAIOTF010000294.1 GCA_021107195.1 Anaerolineaceae bacterium
GTATATATATTCATCAGGCGCGGTTGGCCAACAGAAGAAAGCATCTGTTTCGACGGGACAAATTTCGGAAAATCAGGAAAATCAAGCGCTTCTCTTCCGGCCGCAATACCGCCAGAAGTTACCAAGATCACCTGGATGCCGTTTGTCTGCATTTCAGAAATTTGTTGGACAACTTGAACCAGACGCGGCAGTGACAGAACCGAGGTGCCAGAAGTAAGTGTTGAAGTGCCGATTTTTACAATGACTCTTTTATATTTCATATAACTCACTTGAAGTAAATTTCGTATAGCATTTCAAAATAATCAACAACTGCTCGAAAATACATGAAAATCGAGCATAATTCTATATCTTGCCATGCCCCTGAATAAATTGCAATGAGAGATTTGCCGCCTTGTCAAAATCATCTCCAAGCAAAATACAATGCTGAGAATTCTCAAAGAAATGCTTTTCTTTCACTGGGGAGGACACTCCCTCAATAACAATATCACTACTGGAAAGGTCTATCGTCGTATCCTGACCACCAATGAATACCATAACAGGCTGAGTTACATCTTTCAGTTTTTTGAGGGTTTCATTTTCCAGCGCAATCAGTTGTTTAACGCCGTTAAGCGGGTTTGCCCGGTATCCTTGCCAGGTTGTATTGCCTTCCAGGCCGTTCTTTGGAGAAAACTTGATTACCCAAGACAAAAACTTCAGGACAAATTTATCAATAAAGTTTATGGATAGCCGCATTGCCGGGGAAAATGCCAAAACGCCCATGATTTCCGGGTGCGTGGCAGCCAAATACAAGGATACAACTGCACCAGTCGATTCTCCTCCCACAAACACATGATCGCAACGGGCTGCCAGTTGTGCGTAGCCATCTTCACCCGTTTTGATCCAATCCCCCCAATGAATATTGTTCAAATCCTCTGGTGTTGTTCCATGCCCAGCCAAAACAGGAGCGGCTACTGAAATTCCTTTTTGCTCAAGAAACCGAGCCAGACGACGCACTTCTAGCGGGGTGGCGGCAAATCCATGCAATAATAATACGCCAATCTTTCCTGAAATGGAAAAGATGGGGGAGCCGTCCAAATGAGGGTTGTGTAAATTTGAGTTCTGTTTTTTAGTTGCCATCAATTAGTATCATCCCGGAAAATTGGATTTCTGTTTTCTATATTGTATGCCAAGAGTAACAATATGCAAACAAAAAAGCAACGATAAGAATTTATCGCTGCTTTTCATTGAAAAAAATTCTTACCTACTTATCCAATAGAATTCGACTGCCTGGAAGCGCTTTCAGCAAATCCCTGCGCTTTAATGCCCGCTTTTTATCCAGTTCTATCATTCCTGCTTTATCATCAGCAAGCTTTCGCAATGCATCAATCCATGAGCCGCTTTCTACTGCCTCATGACCAATTCGCCAGCGTTCTACCCAAATGGGAAGCTTTTCCTGATTGTTTACGGTTTTTTGTTGGCGTTTGACTTCTACGCCATAGGATTGAAATGTAATTTCACTTTCGTCATATTCACGTTTAACCGGACAAACCTGCATGCAGGCACCGCACTTGATGCAGAAATAATCTGCCAATACAAGCTCACCATCCTCATTGACATGCAAAGCTCGAGTGGGACAAATATCTGCGCACGCAGTACAGCCTTCAACACATAAATCACGATGAAGTTCAACTTTTCCTTGCCATGGTTGCTGAACGGTAAATGCGCCTTCGCTTGCAATTTCACATTGCCGGCAGCGAATGCAATGAGGATCATTTACCAACAATGTCTTTTCTTCCTCGTCATAGCTGATAACCTGGGTTGGACAATTCTCAATAACAAAGTCTTTGAGATCCCAATTAAACTCATCTTTATCAAAAACTGTTGACTGAATAAGTTCCGGAAATGCGCCATATTCAAGTGCTGGATTTTCCGGCTTATCATTGATCGTCATCGAAATTGCGTTCTTGGGGCACATAACTTCACAGATTCCGCACATCACGCATTTTTCAGGATCAATGTCAATGGTTGGTTTGCGGGCCAGGCGGCCATCTTCTATTTGACCATCTATATGCAGAATTGCATCCTTTGGACAAGCCAAGGGCCCAATTTCACAGCCAACGCAGTAATCGAGATTCCACGTCATGACATAATGGCGGGTGACCACCGGTCTTTCAAGAATAATTTTATGTTCGGTTTTTGTTTTGTGTGTCAATCCTCGAGCGCCCATTGATTTCTCCTAGTCCCGACGTATTTCTTGCACAAGATTTCGGTTATGGTCAAAAACCTTGACAAGCAAGGGGGATTCACCTGTAATAGCGTGGGTAGCGCACCCAAGACAGGGATCGTATGTGCGAAATGCCATCTCGATCTTATTCAAAATCCCATCCGTAATTGGCTGGCCTGCAACGATCAAATTTTGAGCTGCTTTCTTGATCGACATATCAATCGCAGCATAGTTATTCGTTGTGCCGACGATCAAATTAACACTTTTTAGCAAACCGCGCTCATCAGTTACGTAGTGGTGGATAAGCGTACCGCGTGGCGCTTCAGTGAGACTAACACCTTCGGTTGGAGTTTCTGTAGGAATTGTCCGGAAGTGGTCACTGGTTATATCAGGGTCATTGGCTAACTCTAGCGTTCGTTCCGCTGCATACAGCAGCTCTACGAGGCGCGCCCAATGTGTGGCCAGAGTGGAATGGACGGGCTTTCCGCCAAGCGTGTCGAAGAAACGCTCATATTCTGCTTGAGCAAATGGTGTCGTCATACCTTCAGAAACATTCAACCGGCCAAGCGGCGATGCTCGATAGACGCCACTCTCTGGGCCATCAACAAACCCTTTCCAACCGATCTTTTTTAGATAGGGGAATTTGAGGTAGGTCCATGGTTCAATGTGCTCCGCAATGACATCAAGATACTCGTTTGGCCCAAATTTTAACAATTCTTTCCCGTCAGGGCCAACCACACGAACCTTACCGTCATAGAAGTTGATTTTGTTGTTGTCATCAACCATTCCCATATAGTATGTGCGGTGAAAAAAAGCGTCACTCAAGATCAATTCCAGGTATACTTGATTTTCCAGAACAATCTTGTTGAAGAGTTCCAATGTAAATTTAGCTGTTTCCACTGATTTCTTTGCCAATTCAATAATTCTGGCTTGATCCTCTTTTGTTAGTGATTTGCTAACACCACCGATAATAGCGCTTACGGAATGGATATACCTGCCGCCAATGATCGCAACGATTTCGTGATTATCTTTTAACAAGCCCATCACGCGGGCACCAACTTCGCGTCCTACCTTGCGGACAACGCCGAGAATATTGCGCTCATTTTTTGGCGCATCAGGCCCAACAATGAAGTCTGGTCCACCCAAGACATAGAAGTGTGTAGCGTGATCTGCAACAAAGAAGGCAGAATTCATCAATTCGCGAATTTTCTTTGCTGCGATAGGGGGATCAACATGATAAACTGCGTCGCCAGCTTTTGCTGCAGCAAGGTGGTGTGCAACAGGGCAAACACCACAGATGCGCTGTGTGATGCGCGGCATCTCTTCAACCGGGCGGTTTTCGCAAAATTTTTCGAACCCGCGTAATTCAGGTACGATCATATATGCGTTTTCCAGACTGCCATCGTCATTCAGAAACAAATCAATCCGACCATGACCTTCTAATCGGGTGATTGGATCTACGGATATTTTCGTTTTCATAAAATACACCTATCTTTTTGGTAAATTGTCATTCTTTATGGGCGTTTGTGCTTGAGCTCACTCAAAATGGAATCTGCCAGACTAAACCTGTAAAAAGTGCCAACGGGGTCGACAATCGTATCCATGATTTTCTGGAGTTCAGCCGGGTTGTCTGTATCGATCAAGGCAGCTATTGCACTGAGTAATTTGCTGCCTTGATCTACCACCCCCTCAGGAGGACCATAACAGCCTCTGCAAGGCATATTAGCGCTGATACAGGGTAGACCACAACCTGCGCGGGTTGCTGGTCCACAGCAAATGATTCCCTGTGCTAAAAAACAAGTATCTGGATCAAGCTCAACTTCATGCGGGCGTTTGAACTCCTTGATGCGGAGTCCGCTGCGCCCTTTCTGCCGCGGACAGACATCGCAGACGGTTTTAGCATCCGCTCCGATTGTTGAACCAACCTTTGGCAGTTGTCCAGCTAAAATAACCTGCAAAACGCTCCAGACCTGTTCGACCACTGGGGGACAGCCAGGCATGAAGTAATCAACCTCTTCAATTTGTGCGAGTGTCTTGACATGATCGTACATTTCAGGTATGCAGATATTGCCTTCAGGTACCTTGCAGGAGATTTGCGGCAGCGTCCCTCTGGTTTGGTCCAGCGAAGGCGTCGTGCAATAAACACGTTGGATAATCGACTCAGTATCGGATAGGTTTGCAAGCCCAGGGATGCCACCCAAATGAGAACATGCGCCAAACGCTACCAACACCTTTGATTTTCTTCGAAGCAGGTGGGCAATTTCTTCATTTTCCTCATTACGAATAGCGCCATTAAAGAAACAGACATCGATTTCTTTATCATCCAGGGCTCGCACGTCATCATATTTGAAGTCCATTGCACAAGGCCAAAAAACAATATCCACTTTTTCGTCAAAGTCAACGAGTCTCATGCCCAATTCGGTAATTGTGATTTCGCAGCCTCCGCAGCTCGCGGCCCAGTAGAAAGCGAGTTTTGGTTTGTTTGCCATCAGCACACCTCCTGCAGCGATGTCAGATGCAAAAGCATCTGGTCTATTTCTTTGCGGATGCGTCCGCGGTCTTGCGTCCCGATCTGGACAAAGCGCACTCTACCATCTGCCAAATCCATCTGGTCAAACATACGATCTAACATACTGATCTTGCAATTGGCGACATCTGTACCGCGTTGGTAGTGACACTCCCCCGACTTGCAACCACATACCAGCACACCGGAAATCCCTGAACGCAGTGAAAGCAGCGCCAACTGCGGATCAATCCTTCCTGAACAGGGAATATGAATGACCTTTACATTTTCAGGATAGCTCTCCAAAATCTCGAGATCAGCATCTGCCCTTAGGCTCCAATCACAGATGAAGACCATTAAGGAGGGGGCATCTGTTTTCACAACTTCATGAGGAATCTGCCGGACGATGTCGGTATTGCTGACCCCTTCTCTTGCGATTGCGCCAGTCGGGCAGGACGCGACACAAATGCCGCAGCCCATACATCGATTTGCATCCACTTCAGAGAAGCGGTCATTGACCCCGTCAACAATTTTCTCGATAAGGTGGGGGGCTTCATAAGGACAAACCATAACGCAAATCGCGCAACCTGAACAAAGGCTTTCATCCACAGACACGGTATCCAATGGAGAAGTGTAACCTTTTTCAACAGCAAGGCTTTTCACTGCGCCGATCACGCCTGAGATATGGATTTCCTGAGGGCAGGCAGGATAGCAGAGATCACAACCGGAGCAAAGCCAGGTTGTCGGGCTCTCATAGGCCTCTTCTTCCATTTCCATCATGACCAACCGAAGCAATCGCCGGGGATTATATTCAGGCTCCACCTTTTGCTGGATCATGCACTTAGACACGCAAGTGCCACAAGAATAGCACATTTCAAGGTGCTCCCCGCCAGGGATGTTGCGCACCCTGTCTGCAAAAGTCTCTGGAGCGTGCGGGTTATGATTCATCCTATAATCTCCTTGACGATGATGTTTTCCAGCTTTTCGGAGAATTGATATGCAGCTTCTACTCCAGGCACTGAACGCAGCCGGCGTACTCGTTTTTCCATGGTTGGGCGCAGCTTCTCAATTTCAGCCAATAATTCCTCTTTTGGAATTTCATCGAGCACGTCTTGCATTTCATTCAAGACACGGGCGTATTTGTCGCCCTCGGCCGCGCTGATCCACTCGATTCGGAACCGGCCGGGCGTCATTTCCATTCTGTCAAAAGCTTTCTTTAATCGATCGGCACGGGTTGCACCAATGATCTGTCCGGTAATATAATGGCAGTCCTGTGGATGGCAGCCCGAATACAAAACGCCGCCGGCACCGAGTCTGAAGGCTTCGTAAATAAAATCTGTGTCCATGCGAGCAGAGCACATCACCCGCAGCCCCCGCTCGTTCGCCGTGTATTCAAAATGGCTGGTTCCGGCCAAATCAGCACCACCATACGAACACCAGTGGCAGCGGAATGCAACAATTTTTTCTTCCGGTCGCTTAGCCAATACAGCATGGATTTGTGCAAGGATTTGTGCATCAGTGAAATGCATTTGAGTGATTGAATTATGCGGACATTCCGCTACACAAGCGCCGCAGCCATGACATTTTGCTGTGATCACTTTGGCAGCCTGGCCCTGTTCATATTCAATTGCGCCATACGGGCAGGCGTTGTAACAAATACCACATTTCTTTCCGTCGGCACTCACGCAGCGGTCTTCCCACACATAAGCAACAATGGGCTCAATTTCCCATTCATCTGAATGCAGGATGCGGCCAGCCCTGGCGGCCGCCGCAGAGCCCTGAGCAACACTATTGGGAATATCTTTAGGGCCCTGGCAGGCGCCTGCCAGGAAAACACCATCGGTCGGGCTGTCCATTGGGCGGAGTTTCGGGTGATATTCCATGAACCAGCCGCCCGGGCTTTGAGAGATATTCATGAGAGAACTCATCACGTTTTGATCGAGCTGTGGAATGGCAGCCTGGTTAAGCATGACCATATCGTATTCACGCTCAATCACCTTCCCCAATGAGACATCTTCAGCGTGAACATAAAGATTGTGTGTCTCTTCGTCTTCTGTGACCAAACTTGGACGCCCCTGGATGAAGTGGACACCCATTTCACGCGCCCGATCATAGAACTCTTCATACCCCTTTGAAGGTGTACGAATATCCATGTAGTAAATGGTGATATCGCAATCCGGGTACATTTGCTTTAACAAAACCGCGTTCTTAATCGAATACATGCAGCAGAAATTAGAACACCACGGGTAAAATCGCTTATCCCTTGAGCCTACGCAATTGATGAAGGCCAGGCGTTTCGGGTTGGTCTTATCACTGGGACGAATCAGATTTCCGGCTGTTGGGCCAGCTGAATTATTCAGACGCTCCATTTCCATGGCTGTAATCACATTCGGGAAGCGGCTATAACCATATTCAGGGATTAAAGAAGGGTCAAAATGCGTATAGCCGGTCGCCATAATAATTGCTCCGACATCTTCCCAAACAAGCTTGTCTTCCATCGCAAAATCAATGGCTTCAAGCTTGCCACATGCTTCTACACATTTATAGCAATGGATGCAAGCATCCATATCGATGTTGTAAATCAGGGGAACAGACTGGCTCATCGGTACGTAGGCTGCCTTGCGGGGGGCCAGGTTCATTTCAAAATAATTTGGAACTTCAATTGGGCAGGCCTCTGCACAATCTCCGCAGCCATTGCAACGATCTGCCAGGACGTATTTTGCTTTTTCGCGGAGTTGGACTTTGAAATTTCCTACAAAGCCGTCAACTCGCTCAACTTCAGTATATGCTCGAATTTCAATGTTGGGGTGACGCGCCGCGTCAACCATTTTAGGTGCAAGAATTCATATACTGCAATCCATCGTGGGGAAGGTTTTGTTCAATTGCGCCATAACCCCACCAATAGTTGGTTCTTTTTCAACCAGAATTGTCTTAATGCCCTGGTCAGCAAGATCAAGCGCTGAACTGATACCCGCCACACCGCCACCAATGACCATTGCCTTTTTGGTAACCGGCACTTTGATCATGTCCAGAGGAGCCAGGAAACTGGATTTAGCGATGGCTGCCGCAGTCAGGTCTTTGGCTTTATCCAAAGCACCTTCTTTATCATGTCCATGTGCCCAGGTACACTGTTCTCGGATGTTTGCCATTTCCATCAGGAATGGGTTCAACCCCGCCTCAGCGACCGCTGCACGAAAAGTCGGCTCGTGCATTCGAACCGAACAGGCAGAGACCACAACCCGGTTTAGCCCATATTTTTTAATGTCCTCTTTAATCAATCGCTGTCCACTGTCGGCACAGGCGTAAAGCGTATCAGTGGCCCGCACCACGCCGGGAAGACCCTCAGAAAATTTCACTACCTCTTTGGGATCAATTACCCCGGCAATATTATTTCCACAGTGACAAACGTACACGCCAATGCGGAGGTCTTCCTTGCCTTTATTTTCGGTCATCTTGCTCCTCGAATTACAATAAATGGGTTGTCCTTGTATGGTGATAAAACCGTTGCTAGGTAAGGGCTTCTTCTGTAGCGAGTTTGCGGCGTGCTTTTTGAGCACGCTGTTCAGGCGTGGTCAATTCCAATGCGTTTTTCGGACACCAGATAACACACTGCGGGCCATCTTCCAAAGTTTCGCATTGATCGCAAATCTCCGCCAGCTTGGAAGCAGGATTGATCGAAATTGCCCCAAAATCACAAGCTTCGATGCACCAGGCACAGCCATCACAACGACTGGGATCAACGCGAATGATTCCGGTCTCCGGA
Source organism: Anaerolineaceae bacterium (assembly GCA_021107195.1). Taxonomy (GTDB): domain Bacteria; phylum Chloroflexota; class Anaerolineae; order Anaerolineales; family Anaerolineaceae; genus SMBSF63. The sequence continues at coordinate 8,470 of JAIOTF010000294.1, forward strand.
TCCTGGATGAGGGCATCCCTGGTGCAGGCGGTAACACATGGTGCATCTTCGCAGGTGTGACATGCAATGGCTGTGATCAGCACTTCTTCTGCCCGCACTGTGCGAATGCGGCTGCGGTAGGTGTTAAATTCTCCTGTCTTGGTGTACGAACAAATATATTCGCATAGCTGACAACCAACACATTTTTGAGGATCACAGGCGATATACTTATATTTATTTGTTGAAGTTGCCATTTATCTCTCCTTCTCTTCTCGCTAAACGCCGATCGCTTCGGCGACGTCTTCCATGCCCAAAGAAATTAATAGCTCTTTAGGAATTAAGCCCTCGTTGGTCCATCCTTTTGCCGCATAGTACATGTCAAGGAGCTGAGTTAGTTCATCTTCTGTGACATAAGCTCCGGCTGAAGCGCCCTTCGGGATTGGATCATGTGTCCAACGATAGGGCAGAGTATCATCCTCGCGTTTCCAGCCCTCACGTATATTGAAAGCTTTCTTGATGGTATGGGCGCGCACGCCGATCATATCGACGTCATCGTAGTTGAAATCCCAGCCAGTTGTGGCGTTGATCAGGTTTGCAATCGTCGGCCACGCACCTGCCCGGTCTGCTTTGCCAGTGAAACAGCGCCGAATAAATTTGCACAAGGGCAGGGTGTCATAAACTGCGGCATATTCTTCTGACCTGCTTGCAACTTCACCGCGGGTATCATCAATAGTGAAACGATCGACCACACCTTTGATATCCGGGTCATAAGCCGCTGAGCGGTTGTGGCAGCCACCGCGGGTGCCTGCTGCCAGCCCTACTGAGAAAGTCTTTAAACCGCGGGCATCATACCCAGGGTTTTCCAGGCCTTTGATATTCATTGCCCATTTATAGGTTTCGCTGCCTCGTTCTTCATCGGTGATCCGGCTCGCTCTTCGTGTACCACGTGAAAGCCGATCACCAATTCCTTCCCGGTCCCGGATCATTTCACACAAAGTAACGCCTGCTTCGCCATTGCCAAAGTTGGGCTCAAAGCCTTCCGGATATTTCTTGCACTTGAAATCCTCTTTTTTGAATACCCCGCGTTCAAAAGATTCCATCGTCCAGGATACGGTTACGCCGCAACTCATGGCATCCATTCCACTTTGATCACAAATAGCGATCATCTTGATTGCCGCCCGCATATCGCTGATACCGCAATTTGAGCTCATTGCAAACAGACATTCATACTCGATACCAGTCATTGCTCCTTCATACGGACCATCTCGCACAGCCGACATTTGTTCGCAAGCAATGGGACATTGCGCACAAGCAATCACTTTTACCTTATGATGTTCATCAATGTATTTGCCGCTGACCAATTCTGCATCTTCAAAACAGCCTTCCTGGTAATTCCGGGTGGGCAAGAGACCCAATTTGTTCATATTAAGCACATTGGTCGATGTTCCTAATAGCCGGTATTTTGAGGTGTGCGGTCCTTGGGAAGCCTCTGTAATGTCATAA
>JAIOTF010000009.1 GCA_021107195.1 Anaerolineaceae bacterium
CTGGGCACGCTTGCAGAAACCATCGCCGTTGGCACGCCCGCCGCCTGTGAAACCATTGCCAACCAGCTCCAGCAGCATCTGGAACATACCCGGCGCCCCTGCGTGGCCGCCATTGATGGCGGGCTGGGTATTCCTTACCAGATGCTGGCCGATGAGATTCTCGGCCACCTGCCGGGAGTGAACGCCGCCATCATAGATGTGCGTCAGGCACTCAAACCAGCGGCAGAGATTGCCAGCATGGTCACTCCCTGCCTGCCGCCGAAAGGGGACTGGGGACGAGTCTTTGACGGCCTGCTCAAAGACTTCTTTGACCCTGAAAGCCTGGCGAGCGTGCAGCAGCAGTTGCTGCATCCGCAAGCAGACGTCACCCTGTGTATCGGCCCTGGAGCAGCCCTCTCCGGCCTGCTGGAGAACTGTCACCTGGTGATCTACGCCGACCAGACCCGCGAAAGCCTCTTCAATCAGCATGAAAACCAATCCCTGCCCTTCTTCGGCATCCAGCCCGGCCCGGCATCGCCGGATGAGAACCTGAACCACTACTGCTATGTGGAAGGTCCCGTGCTGGATACCCACAAGCGCCAGGTGTTGTATGTAATGGGCGGCTACCTGGCCTGGAATCCTCCGCAGGAAACGCTCTATTTTCCGCGACGCACCTATGAAGCCCTCACCGCCCGTCTTTCTGTGGCACCGATGCTTTTCAAACCACTCTACAGTCCCACTGCCTGGGGCGGCAACTGGCAGAAAGAACTGAAAGGCCTGCCAGACGAGATGCCTAACTCCGGCCAGGGCTGGATCGTACCCAATGAGAACAGCCTGCTGATCGACTGGGGCGGCGAAACACTATTCGACCTGCCCTTCCTGAACGTGCTATGGCATGCCACAATACCCATTCTCGGTGGTTTTGCCGCCAAAGTGACCAACGGCCAGATGCCGATCAATTATTTTTACGATGACCAGATCGGCGGCGGCCACATGGCGATCCAGGTGCACCCTGACGATGCAGCCATGCAGACCCGCTTCAACGAGCCCATGCGCCAGGATGAAAGCTATTACATCCTGCACACCGGCCCGGGGGCAAAGACTTTCATCGGCCTTCAGCCGGATGCCAGCGTGGATGAGCTGCGCGAGCAAGCTGCCGAAAGCAAAGCCAGCCGGCAGCCTTTTGAATTCGAGCGCCATGTGCAATCCATAGAAACCCGCCCCGGTGACTTCATCCTCATCCCGGCTGGCACCCTGCACGCCTCTGGCGCCAACCAGATGGTGCTGGAGATCGACTGGGTGATCACCGCTTACACCCCCGGATACACCTTCCATATCTATGATTACGTGCGCCCCGGCCTGGACGGCAAGCTGCGCGACCTCCACCTCGATCAAGCTTTTCAAGCACTCAAGGACCGCCGCCGGGCAGGGCTGGCCAGCCTGAAGCAAGCCCCGGAAGTGCTGCGCCAGGGAATCGGCTGGCAGGAAGTGCGCATCGGCCGCCACCCGGACATGCTTTTCGAGGTCAGCCGCCTGGAATTTGACCGTGAGATCGGCGGCCGCACCGAGCCGGAAGACTCCTTCCACGCCCTGACACTGGTCGAAGGCCAGCGAATCGAGATCATCCCCAACGCCACCGGACAGGTTGTCACCCTTGACTTCCCCGATACGGTCCTGCTGCCCGCCAGCATGCACGGTTACACCCTGCGCAGCACAGACGGCCAGCCCTGCAAGGTCGTCAAGGCCGTGGTGGGCAAGTATATGTAGCAGCGCTCACCAGAGGCGTACAAATGCACGCAGCAGCCCTCCAAACATCGTAACGCCTTTTCGCTATATTTTTTCAACGCCTGAATAATTGACTGAATTCGTCACTATGGATTCAATCGCAGCGAAAATACGGCTGATTCTCTCAAAAACAGTTGTCCAGATGTCATGCTTCTCCTCACCTCGAGGCCTTGTTGTCTGACAAATAAGAAATGACAATTGACACTTGCCCCTGTTTTTCACATCCATTAACCTTTAAAAGGTTATAATAGAGGCAGTGTGTATTCCGCATAATATTATTGATAACAACGCTACGAACCATGACAATTTATACTGCTTTAAAAAAAATGAATATTTCCTGCAAGCAGGAAAACACCAATGGCTGGACCCAAAAATTTTTTACCTGGATGCCAACCCTGCCTCAATGCTTGTACAAAACGCGGCCTATAAAGCTGCGTTTTTTTATCCCTCATAAAACACGCATTCCAATTCCGCTTTCTTTACCTCACACTTCTTTCCAGTATCTTCTATCCAACAGTCAAACACTTTTGACCGTCAGGATCAATGTTCTGTAAGTAAGGAGGTGACCCAAAACAAAAAGGTTGTCCGCTCAATTTGTGCATCACCGAAACTCACATTCATCGTTGCTCAAACTCATGTCCAAAAAAGGAGAAGAATAATGAAACACCTGAAGTTGCTACTCATCCTCGTCATTGTGGCCCTCATGGCCGCAGCCTGCCAGCCTGCCGCACCTGCCGCCGAAGAACCGGCAGCGGCAGAAGAACTGCCGTTATTCTACGGTGCATACGCCACAGCCATTGAAGAACCCTGGGATGGCGTGATCCACACTGCGCTGCAAAAAGCTGCTGACGGAGGCCAGATCCGCTATGAGTACACGGACGATATTGGCTATTCCGGTGATATGGAACGCGTCTTGCGCGAAATCTCCGAAGAGTCCAAACCGGCCGCCATCTTTGGCGACGCCTTCGGCAACGAAGAAGCCGTGCGCCGCATCGCCGCCGAATACCCCGAGATCGCCTTTGCCTTTGGCTCAGGTCTTGGGCCGGCTGAACCCAATATGGCTGTTTTCGACAACTGGATCCATGAACCTGCCTACCTGTGCGGCCTGATCGCCGGCGGCATGACCGAAACCAACGTGATCGGCATCGTGGGTGCCATGCCTGTTCCCGAAGTCAACCGCATTGCCAACGCCTTCATCGACGGCGTCAAGGAAGTTAATCCCGATGCCCAGGTACTGGTCAGCTTCATCAACAGCTGGTTCGACCCGGCCTCTGCCAAAGAAGCTGCACTGGCCCAGATTGACGCCGGCGCAGACGTGCTCTTTGCAGAACGCTTTGGTGTGATCGAAGCCGCAGTGGAAAATGGTCTGTATTCCTTTGGTAATATGAGCGACCAGAATGAGCTTGGTCCAGAAAGTGTTCTCACTGGCCCCGTCTGGAACATGGACCCCACCGTGGAATACGTGATCAACCAGGTTAATGCCGGTTCCTTCACCGGTCAGGACCTGAAAGACTTCAGCATGGTTGCCAAGGGCGGCGCATATCTGGCCGATTTCCATGGCATGGACGCAAAGATTCCTGCTGACGTTCTGGAACTGGTCAAGCAGCGCGAAGATGAAATTGAAAAAGGTCTCTATCGCGTGAACATTGACGAAGCAGCCCCGGCAGGCTCCAACTAGCCATCCGGATCATGACAATCCCCCCGGGGAGGGAACCCTCCCCGGGTATCGGAAATACCTAACAACCCTGGAGTTATTATGCACATCGTTGAAATGCAAGGGATCACCAAACAATTTGGTGACGTCATTGCCAACGACCACGTAGACTTCTACCTGCGTAAAGGTGAAGTGCATGCACTTCTGGGAGAAAATGGCGCCGGAAAAACGACCCTGATGCGCATCCTGTATGGCCTCTACCAGCAGGATTCGGGCGATGTTCTGGTAAATGACACAAAAGTGTCCATTCACTCTCCCAAAGATGCGATTGCAAATGGCATCGGCATGGTCACCCAGCATTTTGCCCTGGTGCCGCCGCTGACCGTTGCGGAAAATGTGGTCTTGGGTTTTACAGATAGTTTTGTATTGGATCGTGCTGACATTGAAAGAAAGGTGAGCGAAGCGTCCAGGAAATTCGGCATGGATATTGACCCCAAAGCCCTGATTCGACACCTTTCTGTTGGACAGCGCCAGCGCGTTGAGATCTTAAAAGCGCTTTATCGTGATGCGCGTGTCCTTATTCTGGATGAACCTACCGCTGTTCTTGTGCCACAAGAAGTTGATCTGTTATTTGATACCCTGAATCGTTTACGCAAAGACGGCATTTCCGTGATCTTCATCAGCCACAAGCTGGATGAAGTGACCACGATCACTGACCGGGTAACGGTACTGCGTGACGGCAAAGCCGTTGGCACCGTAGATACAGCCAATATTACCAAGAATGATCTTGCAAAGATGATGGTCGGTCGTGAGTCTTTTGGAGTCACCCGCCAGCAAGACCAAAAAGAAAACGGAAAATGCATCCTTGAGCTTAAAAATCTCTCTGCACAGGATGATAAAGGGCTGTCAGCCCTGAAAGATATTAACTTACAGGTTTGTGAAGGTGAAATACTCGGGATTGCGGGCGTCAGCGGCAACGGGCAAAAAGAATTGGCCGAAACCCTGTGTGGCGTACGCAATGTGTCTGAAGGCCAGATACTGATCGAAGGACAAGACCTGGTCGGCAAGGAACCCTCCCAGTTCACTGCTGTCGGTATAGGCCGCATTCCGGAAGACCGCCACGAAGGCATGGTTGGTGAATTATCCGTTGCGCAAAACATGGCAATGGAACACCTGAAAGAATACTCAAGCGGCGGACGGATGGATCGAAAAGCCATTCTTGCAACTGCGGAAAAACTGATCGAACAATACCAGATCAAAGCCCGGCCGAATGACAAAACCCGCACCCTTTCCGGCGGCAACATGCAAAAAGTACTGCTGGCCCGGGTGCTGTCCCGCCAACCAAAAACTATCATTGTTCCACAGCCAACCCGCGGCCTGGACGTCGGCGCCACCGATTATGTGCGCGAACAACTCCTCGAGCAGCGCAAACGCGGTGCAGCGGTTCTGCTCATCTCGGAAGACCTGGATGAGATCCTTGCGCTCTCAGACCGCATCGCCGTTATTTACGAAGGCGAGATTGTCGGCGTCCTCCCGGCGCAGGAAGCCACCGCCGAGCGGCTCGGCTTGCTGATGTCTGGCGCAGTGAAGGAGAACTAGCATTATGGCCAAATACAAACTTGTCAAAACAAACACACCGCCAATCTGGATGCGTCCATTGGTCCCGGTGCTGGCCTTGCTGGGCACCTTCATTCTCACCTCTGGCCTGATCATCTGGAGCAAAGCCAACCCATTTGAAACCTATTATCAATTTCTGATCGGTCCGCTCTCCACGCGGGTCAGCATTCTGGAAGTGCTGGTCAAGTCCACCCCGCTGATCCTGACCGGTGTAGCAGTAACCTTTGCTTTTGCCACCGGCTATTACAACATCGGAGCCGAAGGCCAGCTCTACGCCGGCGCCATTGCGGCCGCCGGTGTAGGCGTAGTGGTGGGAAATCTCCCCCCCGTTCTGGCAATCACCATCATGGTGGCGGGCGGCTTCGCGGCAGGCGTTGCATGGGCAATCATTCCGGCCTTGCTCAAGGTAAAACTGGCGGTGGATGAAGTCGTAACCACCCTGTTGCTCAACTCTGTAATGGCCTATATCGTCAGCGCCCTGCTGAACGGCCCCTGGCGCGACCCCGCCTCTGGCTGGCCGCAGTCACCAGAAATTGCTGCAAGCGCACAGTTTCCCAAACTCATCGCCCGTTCCCGTCTCAACCTGGGCTTCCTGATCGCCATCGCCACCGTGATCGTGCTGTGGTTTGTACTGACCCGCACCGCCTTCGGCTTGAAAATGCGCGCCGTCGGCCTCGGAAAGCCGGCCGCCCGCTTTGCAGGCATCAACGTCGGGCGCACCACATTGATCGCTGCACTGATCAGCGGCGGCATCGCCGGCATCGCCGGTGTCGCCGAAGTGGCTGGC
>JAIOTF010000371.1 GCA_021107195.1 Anaerolineaceae bacterium
GGCTGTCTTTTTCTCTATCCGTGGGTCTGGTAAGTCTTCGAAACTCTCTTTCAGGGTTTTGGGCGCTGACATCTTCTCTCCATACTTTTTATGTCATTTTATCCTTTTTTCATGCGTAAGCCCTGCCCTGGAGGTAGTGCCAGGGAGCAATCTCCAGGACGGTGGTAAGGATTTTGCTCACCCGCACTCGCAGTGCGGTGTACATGTACACTTACCCGAAGACAGTGCCGGGGAGTGTCGGTTGCCTTTCAACTCTCTCGCAATCCCGCTCCGCGTGCTTTGGGGATGCTTCGCAGTGACATCGAAGGTTAGATTTCTACAGACTTTTAGTGCACCCGCCAACATTATCCGCGTTAGCAAATCAAAACTTCAATTATAATAAAGGAGAAATGACGAAACTCCGCCGCGGGGAAATTTTCACGCGGTCTTAAAAAGAAAGAATATGTCCAAAATCAAAATGCGCATTACTCACAAAAAACTGAACATCAAAACCCGCCGCCAGGCCGTGTTGGCACTGCTGGCGCTTGCCATGATCGCATTTAGCGTCCTGCCAGACGCTTCAGATGTCTATGCGCAATCAGATGATCCCCCTGTCCCGGAACCCGTCCTGGTCGGTGACCTGCACGATGGCGCGGCCAGTTCCACCCCACGCTATATGACAGCTATCGGCTCGACGATCTTCTTCCGCGCCGACGATGGCGAATTTGGCCTGGAGATGTGGCGCACCGACCCGCCCTACGACGCAGACCACACTTTCCGCGTGACCGACATCAACCCGGGCGTAGCCAGTGCCTGGCCGGAATACCTGACCGTTCTGGACGGCATCCTCTTCTTCCAGGCCGATGACGGTAACCACGGCAAGGAATTGTGGAAACTGGAACCGCCGTATTACCAACCCTATCTGGTGGCCGACATCCAGTACGGCTCTGGCAGTTCAACGCCTTCCGAACTGGTCACGATCGGCAACGCGGTCTTCTTCACCGCCGATGACGGCCACAGCGGAATCGAGGTCTGGAAAACGCAGCCGCCTTATACCAGTGCCCAACAGGTAGCCGATGTACGCAGCGGCCCGACCGCCTCGCACCCGCATGACCTGATCACCATCGGCTGGACACTGTTCTTCACTGCCGACGACAGCGGCGGCCGTGAACTGTGGAAAAGCGACCCACCCTATATCCCGAGCAGCACATCGTTGGTCAAGCGCATCTTCCCGGGGAATAATGCCGACCCGCTGGACCTGACCCGCGTGGGCAACAAACTGTTCTTCAGCGCCAATGACCTTGAAAGCGGCAAAGAACTGTGGATCAGCGAGCCGCCCTACAACGAATTCAGCACCTTCCGCGCCAACGAGATCGACCGGCCTTTCCCTTCCACGCCTTACGACCTGGAAGTGGTCGGTGAAACTGTCTTCTTCACTGCCAATATGGGCAGCAGCGGTTTCGAGCTGCGCAAGGTGGAACCGCCATACACCAGCACCTATGTCTCCCGCGTGGATGACATCTACGAAGGCAGCACCGGCCCCATCCCCAACAGCTCTTTTCCCGACCAAAAGCTGGCCGCAGGCAATACGCTGTTCTTCACCGCCAATGACGGCACGCATGGCATTGAGCTTTTCTCCAGTGCGCCGCCGTACGACAGCGCCGCCCTGGTGGAAGACATCAACCCCGGTTCAGGGGACGCCGACATTGCCAACCTGACCGCCATGGGCACCACGCTGTTCTTCACCGCCAACGACGGCACCTTTGGCAACGAATTGTGGCGCTCTGTTCCGCCTTACGACGAAAATCACACCGAACGCATTTCAGACATCTACCGCTCGGGCAATACCTACCCCAACGAGTTAAGCGTTGTCGGCCGCACGCTGTTCTTTAACGCCAACAATCCGGATGACGGGGTGGAACTGTGGATGTTCAGCTATGATTGGGGCCTGCCCCGCACCGGCTTTGCTCCGGATGTGATCACCGAGCTGCCCATGCAGCCGCGTGCCCTCGCCTATCAGGATATGAGCAGCATGACCCTGTCGCTTCCCGGTCAAAGCGTGAATGTACCCCTGGTGGGTGTGCCCATCGCCGATGACGGCTGGAATCTCACCTGGCTGGGCAGCAACGCAGGCTATCTGAGCGATACCGCCTTCCCCACCCTGACCGGCAACACTGCCCTCACCGGCCATGCCTATCTGGCCGACGGTACACCCGGCCCCTTCGTCAACCTGGACAAACTGTCCTGGGGAGATGAAATCATTCTGCATGCCTGGGGCCAGCGCCACATCTACCAGGTGCGCTCTGTGCAGCAAGTCGCCGCCGATGACATGCGTGTCCTCGGCCATAAAGACCTGGACTGGATCACCCTCATCACCTGTAAAGGTTTTGATGAAACCAGCGGCGAGTACCTGTGGCGCACGGCTGTACAGGCCGTTTTAGTGCGGGTAGAATCTGATTTTTAACCCTGAAACGATCCATGATACAATCGGGGCTGCCAATAAAGATTTGGCAGCCTTTTTTTGATTTTTACCCCTTAAATATCAGCAATTCTCAATATGCTGAAATAAATCTGTTGTAGTAACGACTTCAGTCGTTAAAAGTTTGAAATTAACGATTAAAATCGTCACTACGAAGCCAAACTGAGAATTGCTGCTTAAATATCCATTAACCTTGTAAATTAAGAATCCATTGTATAATAAATGGAATATGTGTAAAGAAACAGATACAAAACAAGAAGGAATTATGACAGAAACAAAAGTTAAAAATTACATTTGCGATATGGACGGTGTATTGATCCGGGGCAATGAGATTGTCCCCGGTGCAGACGCCTTCATTGAACGTCTGAGAAAAGCCGGTGCGAAGTTTCTCGTGCTGACCAATAACCCTATTCACACCCCGCGCGACCTGTCTCACCGGCTGGCTTCACTCGGCCTGGATATCGGTGAAGAGAAAATCTTCACTTCGTCGATTGCTACAGCGCGATTTCTGCGCAAACAGCGCCCCAACGGCACGGCCTTTGTCATCGGTGAAAGCGGTCTGACCACGGCCATTCATGAAGCCGGGTACATCATCACTGACACAGACCCGGAATATGTTGTCCTCGGGGAAACTGACACCTACAGCCTGGATATGATCACCAAGGCCGTGCGCCTCATTTCCAAAGGTGCGCGCTTTATCGCCACCAATCCCGACCCCTCTGGCCCGGGCGTTGGCGGCCTGGTGCCGGCCTGCGGCGCAGTAGCAGCGATGATCGAAAAAGCGACTGGCGTCAGCCCGCTGTTCATCGGCAAGCCCAACCCCTTGATGATGCGCACCGCCCTCAACTACCTGGGCGCGCACTCCGAGAACACGATCATGGTCGGCGACCGAATGGACACCGACATCATCGCCGGCGTGCAGAGCGGCATGGAAACCATTCTGGTGCTGTCTGGCGTTACCAAGCGCGAAGAGGTGGCCAGGTTCCCCTACGTTCCCACCCACATCTACAAATCAGTGGCCGAGATCGAACCGGGCCCGAAAACAACCAGGAAGAAGGCTGCCTGATTTTCCGGAAAACTTATCAAATACAAACTCCCGCAGGGTTACAGCCTGCGGGAGTTTCTGATCAACCGTAGGGATGAACGCCGCGGAGCGGTGTGCTTCGCCCCTGCAAATTTACATACTCATCTATTCTTACAAACCCGGTTTTTACTTCCCCCGCTTGAAACTGAAGGTATCAAAATCACGCGCTACCTTCACGTTGGGGAAGACCGCCTGCGCCTCGGCCAGAATATCTTTCTCGCGGTAGCGCCTGGAAACATGGGTCAGCACCAGCTTCTCCACCCCGGAGCGTTCGGCCAGCTCGGCCGCTTTGCGGGCGGTCAAATGGTCA